>JAKSDM010001090.1 GCA_022360135.1 Pseudanabaenales cyanobacterium
CAAGTACTTCCCTCAAAAAAGATAGAATTACTCTTTCTTAACTGTCTTGGTTTCATAATAATAGCCATCTGCATTGTTGGATTTAGCTTCCTTGCCTCATATATGGCAGTAACCGCTTCAGAGAAGATAACGCTGTTGTTGCGAAAGAAAATTGTTGCCCACACTGTAAACCTAGGTATTGTGGATGAACGTATTCTTAAGGCTTCCGATAATCCTGTCTCATTAATTACTATAGATGCACCAATGGTTGGAAGTATTTTTGGAAAGGTTCTTCAACAAGGGGTCTTTCAAACAATTCGCTTTATCGGAGCTGTTTTATTAATTCTAACTATTAATTGGCGACTTTTGTTGGTAGCTCCTATTATAATTTTGTTACTGACTGCTAGTCCTGTACTGATGCAAAAACGATCAATCAAAGCATCTCGTGATAACCAGGAAGCTGAGTCTGCTGTTTTGATTACTGCCTCTGAATTTCTAAATGATATCCTCAGTCTCCGAGCTGTCTTCGCAATCAACTGGGTTAAAAATTTACTGAATAAGAGGTTTATGAGGAGACGCTTTACGCAACTACAGCAACAACGTGTTCTAGTTTTCTCGCAATTTAGTTATATTGGCCTTTGGCTCGCTTATGGCACAACTTATTTTTTTGCAGGTTGGTTTGCCTTTCAAGAAAAAATTTCATTTGGCGACGTGTTAGCTCTGGGCCAACTTATGGCAACCCTTGCATTTCCCAGTCAATCACTTGGCGAAGTCTACAGCTCATATACAACCGCGCAAGCATCCTTGCAAAGGATTAATGAGTTTTTATCTCAAGAATTCGTCGATTTGTTCTATAAAGAAAGCCCGACACAATTAAATATTGTCGAAGTCCACGAGAGAAACACAGCTTTGTCGGTTTTTCCCCTTAAGTGCCACAAAATTAAAGTGGAAATCGGAAGTGGGGTAGCTGTACTGGAAAGTGTGAGCATCACCATTAAGTCCGGTATTTGGCTTGCAGTTGCAGGAGCGAGTGGAGCGGGAAAATCATCACTTGCACAAGTACTTGCAGGACTAAGAGTCCCCACAAGTGGTCACGTAAGAGCTGGAGGAAAACTGTTGTCACAATGGGATGAAGAAGCTTTCCGAAAATATGTAGGTTTTATGAACAGCAATGTACAGTTGTTCCAGGGGTCACTATTCGATAACGTTGCTCTTGGCAGGAAAGGAATTTCACCCGAAATGGTTGATTCACTTTTGGAAATGGTTGGTGTAGCTGATATACTCACAAGAGTGGATGGAATTCATAGCCCCCAGGTAGAAGTTTGGAAAACATTAAGTAGTGGAGAGCGGCAACGTATTGGTATTGCTCGAGCTATTGCGGCAAGACCTGAATTACTAATTCTCGATGAAGCTACGAGCGCTCTCGATAGTAACTCAGAAGTTACCTTGTTCCAAAATTTGAGAGAAAAATTTCCTAAGCTTACTGTAATGCTTATTAGTCATCGTTTATCAACGGTTCTAGAATGTAACGAAATCGTTGTGCTTGATAGAGGAAAGGTGGTTCAAAGGGGACTACCATCGGTCATTTTGTCCGAGAATGGCTTATTTAAGAAATTGGTTCAGAGTCAAGTTTTGGATGGTAATTGACTGTAATTTAGGACACCTAAAGAAAGTTTACGATTAAGGGACAGATGCATTTTTTGTTTGATAAAACTTTTGGAAAAATTAAGTTAGATTAACCGCGCACAAGATATCCGCGTTATTAGTCTGAATTTTTAAGTGCGGCAGTTAGTAGGGTAAGCAATACGCCAAGCATTAGTTAGCAACACCCATGAAAAAACTCGCACTGCTCACTATCAGGATGTATCGCGATATAGTCAATAGTGTAGTGATAGAGGGCATCGCGGGCATTGCCCACCCTTTAGTTATCAGCTATCAGCTATCAGCCTTAAAATCAGGAAATTAAGCCGCTGTAGACTTTGTAGTAAATCTTCGCCATCGAAAAAGCTGACTGCTGAGAGCTGACCACTGACTGCTTTCCTAAAAGGGAATATGCAACTTAAATGCAGATTGGGATATCAGGTTAGATCACTTGCATGAGCTGCTGCAGCCGCAGGATTTGTTCATCCTTGAGGGTTGAGTGCAATCGCTCTAAGCGTTGATCCAGTATTCTCAGAGAATTATCATCCAACGTATGGACTTCCTTTTCAAAATGAACTGCAAGGTATCTCCATGCCTCATGGGTTGATAGAAGTTGATCTTCTAAGGTCGCTTTGTGTTTTTGGGGAGTGGGGGGATTGTTGACTTTCATTTCGCTGCGCCTCTTAAGGTGTGTCTTTTATGCCTGAGAAACGCACCCTATGCTTTCTGGAGCTTTAAGCAAAATCACTTATCTGTACTTCTGCACAAGTGTCTTGACTTCGGTAGATTTACCCATATTTAATCTGATAAAAGCATTGAAGTCTTGCGCCATATTGCTGAATTTAAGCTCGGCTGGTTCCATCTATAGCGCTCACCTAGCGATGATCTTCCTCAATAGGACGGGTCGAATATTCTCAACCACTGATACTTTAGAATGTCTAAAAAGCTACTTTTTTATTCTAAATCACCCGATTCAACCCGATGCGTCGGGGCAGTTAGTCCGATGATGATTGGTTGTAGCAGAATCCCGAATATGCTCCAGGGTTAACACCCCTATCGGAGCGCCGTCCTCCAATACTGTCAACTGACGAGCCCCTGTCTTCAAGATGAGAGACAGGGCGTCCCGCAAACTATCGCGATTTGAGAGGGTGGGGTCGTTTACATCCGGATAATCAGACGCCGCCGCCGTCATTGCAGTTCCCACCTGGACCAGGCTGAGTTGGCGCACCATGTCGTCTGCTCCTAGCAAGTTATGCACAAACTGATTGGTCGGTTGGGTTAGGAGCTTAAACGGGGTGTCAAACTGGACAATCTTTCCCTGACTCATGATCAAGATGCGATCAGCCAGTCTCAACGCTTCTTCGACATCGTGGGAGACAAACAGAATAGTTTTCTTAAGCTGACGCTGGAGCTGCAAGATTTCGTCCTGCAGCGTGGTGCGAGTAATGGCGTCAATGGCGCCGAACGGCTCGTCCATTAGCATTACCTTGGGGTTGCCTGCTAGGGCTCTAGCCAGCCCCACTCGCTGCTGTTGTCCACCTGAGAGTTGGGCGGGATAGCGATCGCGATATTCATCGGGTGTTAGATCGACTAAAGCCAATAATTCATCAATCCGCATCTGAATCTTGGGTCGCGGCCACCCCAATAACTCAGGAGCCACAGCAATATTTTGGGCCACAGTCATGTGGGGGAATAAGCCCGACTGTTGAATCACATAGCCGATTTGCCGACGGAGTTTCGTGACTTTAAGTTTTCGGATGTTCTGACCATCCAGATAAATTTGGCCCGCAGTCGGTTCATACAGACGATTCACCATTTTCAGCAGTGTCGTCTTCCCACAACCCGATGGCCCCAAAATAACCACAAGCTCGCCGACTTTTACCTCAAAACTACATCCATCCACTGCGGGGCGAGCCGAACCCGAAAATCTCAGGGAGACTTGATCAAATTCAATAGTGCTCACAGTGAATTCTCAATGACTCCCTAGCAGACCCATTTCCATCAAAAACTCTTTGGCGACGTCTGCCGGTTCTCGCTGGCGGCCACTCACCTCATAGTTCAACCGCTGCATTACCTGATTGGTCAAGCTAGGCGTCACCGCATTAAGCGCCTTTGCCAAACCAGGGTTGCTATCTAGCGTTGCTTGCCGCACTATCGGCGCAATCTGGTAGGGCGGAAACAGCTGCTGGTCATCCTCTAGCAGGACCAAATTGAAAGCGCTAATTTCACCGTCAGTTCCAAACGCCACTGCAACATCCGCTTCACCCTCTATTAGGCCCTTATAACGCAGCCCCGGATCAACCGCTTTGTAGGCCTTGAGCTGAAAATCTCCATAACCCGCTTGCAGTCCCGGCAGTCCATCTTCCCGCACTTCAAATTCCGGCGGACCGATCATCGTGAGTTCACTCGCCCTCGTTACCATATCGGAGATGGTTTTAATCTCATATTGCTCAGCCCCTTGCTGAGTCATTGCCAGCGCTTGGGTGTTGTTCATCGGAGCAGGATCGAGCCAGACCAGATTGAACTGCTCTTGGTAAGCTCTAGCCACCGTTTCATAGACCTGCTGCTGGTCGTTACTAACAGGCAGTTTTAATACAGTTAGCAATCCTGTTCCTGTATATTCTGGGTACAAATCGATGGCGCCACTCTCCAAACCAGCCTGCGCCACCGGCGTTCCCCCCAAATTGAGCTTCCGCTCTACCTGGAAACCTGCATCCTCTAGTTTCAAGGCATACATCTCCCCCAGAATAAGCTGCTCGGTGAAGTCCTTAGAGCCAATTTTGATCGCAGCGCCAGCAGAGTCTGACGGACCGCCATCCGAGGCGCAAGCCATAATCGTTAGGGCCACAAGCAAAGTGAGTAAGGGCAAAGCAAACCAATGGCGAAAAAATTTCATAGAAGTGTTTTAGAACAGAGCAACAGATTTTTCTGATTACAACCGCAAAGCATTTCCGTCATCATACCGAACAGCCCTCTGGAGAC
>JAKSDM010001716.1 GCA_022360135.1 Pseudanabaenales cyanobacterium
AATACAGGATTTGCAGCCAGTAAAGGCGAGATCATTTTATTTTTAGACGCCGACGATTATCTATTACCCACTGCAGTTGAGCAGATTGTTGCCGCCTTTCAACCGGGAATTGGTAAGGTTCATTTCCGGTTACAGGTGGTTGATGGTGACAATCAGCCCCTAGGCTACTTTATTCCGTCAATTGGAATGAAACTCTCCGCCGGAGAGGTGTGGCGTAAATTGCTGCAAACCAGCAGCTATGTCAGCTCTCCGATGAGCGGCAATGCTTATCGGCGTGAAACGCTGACCCCAGTGTTTCCGATTCCCCATCAGTATCAGACAACTGCTGATGACTATTTGATGATTTCGACCCCATTCTATGCGGGGAAACTCGCCAGTATTGATCAGCCTATGGGGGTTTACCGGGTTCACGACAGTAATCAGTGGGCATTGACAACGGTTTCGGCAAGTCGATTTCGGCGGTTTGTAAACCACGATCTGCAGAACTTTGAGTTATTGCAGCAACGGGCTAAAGAACTCAGTCTTGAGGCGGCTGCCGATTTGGAAAGGCGATCGCTGGGGCGCCTCTGGTCACGATTGGCGTCATTGCGTTTAGACCCTCAGGAACATCCGGTTCATTCTGATCGCGTACTTCAATTAATGGTTTGGGGATTACAAGCGGTTTGGACGTTTTCAAACCACAATTTTCCCAAAAAAATTATTTACAGCATTCTATTCGCCTGGGTGAGTTTAATGCCTGTTCCCCTCGCCAAGCTAGGGATTACATGGCTATATGCCCCCCATCTTAGACCTAAAGTGGTCGACCGAACCTTAACCAGGCTTCGTGAACTGGTGAGCAATTAATATAGCGTGCTTATTTAGCAACCTGATTTTGGCATATTCCTATGCGTATTGCTATTCTACGTAGAGCCCCTAAAGCCTCTTTCAGTATGGATGTCTATGCTGACGGTTTGATTAGAGGGTTGAAAGTTGTTCGGCCGAATTGGCAGATCATTGAATGTTCGCCGGTTCTAAATATTGCTAGCGTTAGGCAATCGAATTGGATCGCTGGCGGTCAAAAATACTATGAACGGTATTGGCGATATCCCCGTACTCTTAAAAATCTGGATGCAGATATCTTTCATGTCATCGATCAGAGCGATGGTTATCTATGTTATTGGTTGAAGCGCTATAAAAAGCCAAATGTTGTAACCTGCCATGACCTGATTAATCTGATTAAACCTGACACGTTTCAGGGGCGAGCCAAGTTTCCCCTAATCAGCATAACAGCCTGGAAATTGGCGATTCAAGGGATGAGAGAAGCCAATCACATACTTGCCGTCTCATCTCATACGAAAAAAGACGCTGTCGAGCATCTAGCGATCGCTCCCCACAACATTACCGTTGTTCCTAATGCTGTTGATGCTATCTTTCATCCCCTTTTGCCTGACGATATTGATGAATTTCGGCGGCGGCGGGGGATAGCAAAAGATACTTTGTGTTTATTAAATGTGGGTTCTAATAATGCCCGTAAAAATATCCTGACGATATTAAAGACCCTAGCGGTTTTAAATACGCAAGGATTGCCAGTTATGTTTTGGAAGGTTGGTGCAGATTTCAATGCCGAGCAAAAGCACTTTATCAAAATCCACCATTTAGAATCATGCATTGCCTATTTAGGACGCCCCGATGAAGCAACATTAGTCAAAATTTACAACGCAGCTGATGTGCTACTTGCTCCCTCACTATACGAAGGATTTGGTTTAACGGTTTTAGAAGCGATGGCTTGCGGCGCCGCTGTGGTTGCCGCTAATGCGACATCAATCCCAGAAGTTGCAGGAGACGCCGCGATTTTGACTGCTCCATTAGATGTAGACGCAATTGTTAAGGCAATTCAGCAACTATATGATCACCCCCGCTATCGTGAGCAGCTTGTCCAGAGAGGATTGGAGCGAGTCAAGCAGTTTACTTGGGAGAAAACAGCAGCGCATGTTGCTAATGTCTATGAGCAGGTTCTAGATAAATGTAGCGCCTATGAATAATCGCAATCATGGGCGGCTTCAGAACCGATTGCGTCGCGGTAATTGTCTATATATCTAAGCTATTTTATTAAATTAATTTTTATATCTAGAGGGATGAGCGTATGAGTTACCAACTGAAAGACATTGTTAGGTTACACGGCAGAGACTTGATTTTCGCCACCCGGTATTGGCGAGATAGGCTCTTCAACCAGCTGCGAGGCGCAAGCCCCAAATCTTTAGTTCTGTGTAATTCCTATCCTAAGAGTGGAACTCATTTGCTTTATCAAATCCTGTACTCTATGCCATCTTTGCATAAATGGGATGACATTATTTCTGTGCAAGCCCTGTGCGGCATTATGAATACCATCGACCACATTCGTTGGAAGTTAGGTTCGGCTCCCCACGGCTCAATTATCAGAAGTCATCTGATGTGTTGCGATGAAATTTTAGAGGTGTTGCGGGAGTTTAATTGTAAGGTTCTGTTTATCTATCGTGATCTACGAGATGTAGCCGTTTCTCATGCCCGTTGGGTGACAAAAGAAGAGCGCATTTTTCTACATAATATATATACGCAATACGCTAATTTTGATCAGCAATTGATGAGTTCCATTAGAGGGGTGCCGCTGGGAACTCCATTGGGCTCAAATGTATCGCAACCCAATATTGGGGCTGATTTCTCCAGATGGCGGGGATGGATCAACGAGCCCAATACCTATGCAGTTAAATTTGAAGACCTGGTCGGTGAGCGGGGAGGAGGGTCAGAAGAAAAGCGACTTTACATTGTAGAGCAAATATTGGCTCATTTAGAGATTAATCTTTCGCCTCAAAAAATCAAATCTCAGTTTACCTCTAAAGCGTTAGACCCAGAAGAATCTCATACCTTCAAAAAAGGAGGTAAGGGAAGTATCGGCGGCTGGAGAGATGTATTTAAAGAATCTCATAAAGAAGAGTTTAAAAAAGTGGCGGGACAAACGTTAATTGATCTGGGATATGAGCAAGATTTTAAGTGGTAAATTTTATTTTTTATTGAATTCTTGATAGAAAAATAAATAAATATTGATTTTATGAAAAATAATAGAGATCTTCTGATGGTTAAATGTGAAGCAAAATTCAAATTTCCAGCTGTATTTATAGTCAGTTCAGGACGATCAGGCACTACGTTACTGGCGTCGATTTTAAATGCTAGCGAGCAAATCTATATTCCCTATGAAAGCGATTTTATCGCCAGGGCCTATCCCTACTATCAGGACAAGAATCAGTTTACCGAGGATGATTATAGATATCTCTTTAGAGCCTTTAAATTAGCGGCCAAGCAAGATGGCTGGGGCCTCTCAGAAGACGATGTGGTTTCACGCCTTAAAGAGCGTTCCCCCCAAACCTTTGCGGCAGTGAATGCAGTCATTTATGAGGCGTTTCATCAGCAGGAGGGAACCGATCAACTGTTATGGGGAATTAAAGCGCCTGTGCTGATTGCTAGTTTGGATCGGATTCATCAGGTATGCCCCCAAGCTAAGATTATTCACATCATTCGGGATGGACGAGATGTGTATTTGTCTTACCAAAAGGTGCATAAAACCAGTGAGATCAAATTTGGACCCAAGGGGGTGATGGCAAATGCCCTTTATTGGGTGGATGGTTTAAGACGGGTTGAAGACTTTATCAACGCCAATCCAAACCATCAACTCTATGAACTTAGATACGATGATCTGTTGCATGATCCGGCCTCAAGCCTGAAGTCGCTTTGTGGATTTTTAGGGATTGAATATAAGCCGTCAATGCATGAGCGTTTTAATGCGCTTGAACGCAATAAAAAAGTAGCGCCTGAGCATTTCAGACAAAGTATTCATAAAAAACTTCACGGAGGACTAGATCCTAACAATACGCAAAAGTATCTGTCTGCTATGTCTCGGTTAGAACAAATTAAATTTGAATTGATCGCCATTCCCTATTTATTGAAATATGGTTATCAACCAGAGCGCCCGATTCTCAATACAGGTTTGCTGGCGCCAATACGAAGCTGCTTATATTTCTTGGCTAGACAGTTTAATAACTGGCGATATAAAAAGCGCGATCGCAAAGTATATCAGCAGGCCCATCAGATGAACTCAGTTGATTAACCTAATGGCTAAGCGCTAATGCGATCAAGCGTCATCAAAAAAGTGTCGTCAAAAAAGTGTGGTCAAAGCATCTGAGAATAATCAAATTTTAGAGAGGATATAAAACCAGTATGACAAGTGACAAATTTCGTTTAGGGGTTATATTTACTCATCCGACTCAACATCACGGCCCGCTTTGGAGAAAGCTGAGTCAGCAACCGGGTTTATCGCTGAAAGTGATGTATCTATCCAGCGAAAATCAGTCCAGTGGGGATCCTTTTTTAGGGGGAAGCGCTCAACCATGGGATGTGGATCTGCTGAGCGGTTACCCCTATGAATATTTGAAAGATCTATCGGGCAACGTGCCTACCCAGCGTAGAAAAACCGTCATCAGCCCCGGGTTGATTAGCCGCCTAACCCCTCAGAATTTTGACGCCATTTTTATGCAGAGCTTTGTCAACTATTCCTATCGGTTAACGGCTCTGTTGTGTAAGCTGCGAGGTCTGCCGTTGATCATGCAGAACGATGCGTCCATGATGTCGGATGGGCGCTACGGGCGACTCCGCTTAATCGCCATGGCGATTCTTTATCCCTGGATGAACAATCTGGCGGATTACTGGTTATCCTGTGGCGACCATAATGAAATCCATCTCCGTCATTATGGGGTTCCCGATGCAAAAATAGTCCGCGGCTGTCACCCTGTGGATGGCGAACGTTTTAAGCAGACTATCGGCCAAAACCAAGCTGAGATTAAGCAAATCCGCCAGAGGCTGGCTTGGGATGAGAATACGGTAATCTACGGTTTTGCGGGTAAATATATTCATCGCAAAAATCCGTTTGAATTTATTGATGCGATCGCCAAAGCCCATCGACGCGACCCCCGAATCAGAGGCGTCATGCTGGGTGGAGGTGAGTTGGAAGGCGAGATTAATCAACGTCTGGCAAGGCTGCAGGGTGAAGTTCTCAACCTTGGCTTTTTGAATCAAGCCAAGATTCCTCTTTACTACGCAGCGATGGATGGGTTTGTCTCAACCTCCTGGATCGACCCTCATCCGCTGGTGATCTCAGAGGCAATGGCGTCAGGGTGTCCGCCCATTCTCAGCGATCGCTGCGGCAACTGGGGATATAACGATACGGTTCAGCATCGCTACAACGGGTTGGTCTATCCCTGCGGCAATGTAGACGCCCTGGCGAGTGCAATGCTGGAAATGGCTGAGGCTGAAACGCGACAGCGTTACCGTCAGCGGTCTAAGGAAGTCTTTGATGGACAAGACCTGGAGTGCGAAGTGAATGCCTTCCTGGAAGTGATTGACCGGATTAAACATGATCGGCGTAAACAAGCCTCTGAAGTTGAACTCGGAGTCTCCCCAGGCGCGGCGAATGCGGCGCCGATGAAATCAACCCTAACTGATCTTAGTAACCCTATAGATGAGGCAAATTATCAATGAAGGTTCTTATATCCGCCTATTCCTGTGAACCGGGCAGGGGATCGGAACGAGGCGTCGGTTGGAATGTGGCTCGAGAAGTCGCCAAGCGTCATCAGGTTTGGGTGTTAACCAGACCCGACGAGAGTAAGGAAGAAATTGAAGCCGAACTCGCCGCTAATCCCGTCCCCAATCTGCACTTTGTCTACTTCACCTTGCCTTTTTGGCAAGATAGCCTCCGCTGGGGCCAATCTGGCGCTATGCAAATCCACTATTATCTCTGGCAAATCCAAGCCTACTTCGTGGCGCGTCGCTGGCATCGTAAAATTGGATTTGATTTGATTCACCACGTCACCTTTGTCAAATATTCGAGTCCGAGTTTCCTATCTTTTTTACCCATCCCATTTATTTGGGGACCTGTCGGGGGGGGTGAATCTGCTCCCAGGCCATTTTGGCGAGACTTTAGTCTGGGGGCCAAACTCTACGAAACCGCCCGCAATTTAATCCGCAGTTTGGGAGAAAGAGATCCGTTCGTGCATCTCACTGTTCAGAACAGCGCTGTTGTTCGAGCAACGACACAAGATACCGCTAAACGGTTATTTAAGATGGGGGCGCTACAAGTGCAAATCATCCCTGAGGTCGGTTTGCTAGACGATGAGATTGACACCCTAGCTCAATATCAATTGCCCAAGGATGGCCCAATTCGGTTTATTAGTATGGGCAGATTGTTGCACTGGAAGGGATTTCACCTGGGATTGCAAGCATTTGCTCAGGCCGGATTGTCAGAGGCAGAGTATTGGATTGTCGGAGACGGACCTGAACTGGCTCGGTTGCAAAACCTTGCCCATGATTGCGGGATTGCAAAGCAAGTCAAGTTCTGGGGCCGACTACCCCGTGAGGAAACCCTAACCAAACTAGAAGCCTGTCACGCCCTAGTTCATCCCAGCCTCCATGATTCTGGCGGCTGGGTCTGTATTGAAGCGATGGCCGCAGGTCGTCCAATAATTTGCTTGAATTTAGGCGGCCCAGCAATTCAGGTGACGGAAAAAACTGGCTTCAAGGTGCAAGCTTATGATCCTGAACAAACCATTCGAGAGATGGCGACAGCGATGACCCGCTTGGTCAGAGAATCAGAACTACGCCTAAGCATGGGTAG
>JAKSDM010001584.1 GCA_022360135.1 Pseudanabaenales cyanobacterium
CGGCTTTGCGTTTGTAGAGATGACTACAGAAGCTGAAGAAGCAGCCGCTATTGATGCTCTTGACGGGGCTGAATGGATGGGACGCGATCTCAAAGTCAATAAAGCCAAGCCTCGCGAGAATAGAAGCTCGTTTGGCGGCGGCGGCGGGAATCGCCGCAGTGGCGGCTTTTCTCGTGGCTACTAATTTTTTGTCTTGAACTCTTTTAACCCCTGGCTCTTTGACTAAGAAGTAGGTGGAGGCGATTTTCTTCTCCACCTGTTCTCTGAAGCTATTTTTTACCCAGTCAGGTAATGTTAGAGTATCTTAACGATGTAAACCTACTTTAAGTATAAGTTTACAGCGCCTGACACAGGATGTTTGAGCTAGCCTTTGCTTTCATGAGTGTTTTTACGTTTAACTGCCGCTCCCTGCTTTAAATGTTCCACAGAATGAATCATCAGGAGGTTGTTATTCTGTTGTTGTAACTCTCCAATAGAGAGACACTCTGCTACACTCCATAATCTGCAAGAACAAGCTATAGCATGACAGTTAGATGCTTTTTCCTTGGAGTACGCCTAGAAGAGGCTTAAGTCTTGATGGCTGAGTCTCTTCGCACCCTATAGAGGGAGGCTTTATGGGTGCCTAGTCCAATGCAAACTGCATCCTCAGTCAGGCAACTGTTATTGCTTAACTGTTTGAGTAAATCAGAAGGGAGGATATTGAATGGCCCAAGTGGTCCTTGGTGAAAATGAGCATTTAGAGTCAGCTCTCCGTCGATTTAAGCGAAAGGTCTCCCAAGCAGGGATCTTTGCTGACATGAAGAAAAATCGTCATTTTGAGACACCTGCCGAAAAGCGCAAGCGTAAGGAAATCGCCAAACATAGGCAACGTCGAAGGCTCCGTAACCGCGGCAGCTAGTTGTATCCGCCACATTCCCTGAATGACGCTCCAAGATGCTAGGGAGTTTTAAGGTTTCGGAAAATTGTTGACCATATGGTTCCTAACCGCTGTATTTTTCAATGCTGATTAGCCAATTGGACGAATGATCTCATGGCCCGACCCCGGAAGTTTAACGTCGACGAAGCCCTAGATGCAGCCATGAACGCATTCTGGGAGCGGGGATATGAAGCGACCTCCTTGGCTGATCTAATGCAGGCTATGGGCCTGCAGAAGGGGAGCATTTACAAGGCTTTTGGGGATAAGCACTCCCTCTTTATGAATGCGATGGAGCGGTATCTCAATGCTGCATACGAATTTCATCGAACAGTCATTGAGGGAGAAGCTTCTCCAAAGGAAGGGTTGAAGGCTTGGATAGAGAAGTTGACGGAATTTTCTACCAGTAAGCAAGGTATTTGCAGGGGATGTTTGATGATCAATACGACTATCGAGCTGGGTCCTCACGATGCCGAGATGGAAACCCCATTAAAGATCCATTTCAGTCGTCTGGAGAAACTCTTAGCCAAGACTGTGGCGCGGGGTCAAAAACTTAGCGAGTTTCGCCAAGATATGAATTCAACCCAGTTGGGAGAGTTGCTGTTGTCTGTTATGACGGGTCTGTTTGTCGGTTTGAAAGGACCGATGACAGAGGACAAAAGCCGTCGGATTTGGGGAATGGCGCTGCAAGTGCTGGAATAAATTAAGATGACTGAGGGGGACAACAGCGGTCTTGTTATCGGTGAGGATGGCCAAACCCGTTGCTGGTGGCATGGTGGTCGCGAAGACTATATTCTTTACCATGATTGTGAATGGGGTAGGCCAGTCGACGACGATCGCCTACTGTTTGAGAAACTCTGCCTGGAAGGATTTCAGTCGGGTCTCAGCTGGCTAACCATCTTACGGAAACGGGAAGGTTTCCGTCGCGCCTTTCACAATTTTGATTTCGAACGGGTCGCACGTTTTGACCGGGCAGATGTCGAGCGTCTGCTCCAAGACGCCTCTATAGTGCGGCATCGACGCAAAATTGAATCCACCATCAACAATGCTCAGCGAGCTTGTGAACTCACCGCAGAATTCGGTTCACTAGCAGCCTATTTCTGGCGGTATGAGCCTGATGACGGCTCTCGACCTAGCCGATTTGACTATGAGACCCTGATGCAACTTAGCAAAACCCAAGAATCCACTGCACTTAGCCAGGATTTGAAGAAACGGGGTTGGTCATTTGTCGGTCCCACAACAGCCTATGCTTTTATGCAGGCGATGGGCATTGTCAATGATCATCTGGAAGGGTGTGTTATTCGTGAACAGGTGGAAGCCGATAGACGTTGCTTCCAGCGACCTAAGTAGGTAGGCAAAATTAATTACCAAGTCGATACGCAGTAACCACAGAATGTCATGTCGAGTGGAGCGAGGCGGAATCGAGATATCTCAGACTTTAGCGAGAGATTGAGATTCCTCGCTAAGCTCGGAATGACACTTGGTCTCATTGAAATTTTCAATGCACAGGTACTTATCTGATGTGAATTGATAGCATCTCGCTTGTATGAGATACATTGCGGTGTAGGCAGGGTGTAGGGTATTGTTCAGCATGGATAAAATCATCATAGTTACTGGCGGAAGTCGAGGGATCGGCGCAGCGACAGCTCTTCTCGCTGCTGATCGGGGTTATGCCGTATGTGTCAATTATCGCCATAATCAATCCGCCGCCGCCGAAGTCGTCGCTGCAATTAAACACAAAGGTGGCCGAGCCATTGCCGTAGCCGCCGATGTCGGCATAGAAACTGAAGTGGTTCACCTATTCGAGACAGTAGATGAGACATTGGGGACTGTTACAGCGTTGGTCAACAATGCGGGCGTGCTGGAACAGCAAATGCGGGTTGAGCAAATGGACGCAGCCCGATTGAACCGTATCTTCCTGACGAATATTACGGGTTGTTTCTTATGTGCGCGAGAAGCGGTGCGACGGATGTCCATCCGACATGGCGGCGCTGGAGGGGCGATTGTTAATGTCTCGTCAAGCGCCGCAAAGTTGGGCTCTCCTGGGGAGTACGTAGACTACGCCGCGTCCAAAGGGGCGCTTGATACGATGACGATTGGGCTAGCCCGAGAAGTTGCTGAAGAGGGTATCCGTGTCAACGCAGTCCGTCCTGGATTCATCTATACCGACATTCACACCAGTGGCGGCGAACCGAACCGGGTGGATCGAGTCAAAGAATTTGTGCCCATGAAGCGAGGAGGGCGGCCCGAAGAAGTGGCGATCGCAATTCTGTGGTTACTCTC
>JAKSDM010000804.1 GCA_022360135.1 Pseudanabaenales cyanobacterium
AATAACGAAGCACGCAAGTACATATGGAGTTGGTGAGAAATTAGGTGCGGATCGTTATAGGACAGGGGACTACTGAGCGCCAGCACGATAATTAAAAATAGATAAAGTTTGGTTTTGTTCATTGTTATTCAACTTCTATCTCCAGAACTTTTTCAAAAGCTGGCATGTCCAAGAACGCATTAACCTCAGTTACTTCTTCACCCTCGAAAGTGAAAAACCAAGCATAGCTGTTCTTATACTGTTCACCATTAATTAAAGTCGTTTCAGCGTCAAAATGGATAATAACAACGTCACCGTCTTCATAAACCTTCCACTGCGTTGGTTTTAAAGGCTCTTCTATACGCTCATTAAAAGGCTCAATAAGCTCTTCTTCAAAAGGCTCGCGCGTGTAAGCGCCTGCATATTTATTAAAGCCACTAATCGTCCAGCGCATATCCTCTGACAAAAGCTCGAAAGGGGAGCCGACGCCATCTTGCCATTGCTGAAAACTCTCCTCGACAGTGAGCTTTTTACTTTGCGCCGTTATTTCATTTTGAACGGAAGTTTGTTCCGCAGCACTACAGCTTACCGTGAGAACAAGCGCCATAACAGCTAAAAAACGAAATGGTTTAATCATGATAATGTCCTTTCTTGTTTATCGGAGTTATTCAGAGATATCAGTTGAACAGGTAAGCTCGCTCTATTGTGAAAGATTGTCTTGACGAGCGTTGTTACCATTACCCCCCGCTACGATTAAAGCTGAGAGTTTTCTGTTCATGGTTTTGCTTCGCTACAATAACGGTCTCATACTGGAATGGCACTGAAATAAGAGTTTATAAATCGCTAAAAGCCTTGATATTCCGTAGGGTGGGCATTGCCCACATGGCTTATTTCAGTGCCATTCGTCTCATACTGTGACTGATTCGCTTCAGAAGGCGCTGGCTGTCGGTCGGACAATGATTTCATTCACGTCAACATCATCGGGTTGAGATATGGCGTACAAGACAGCTCTAGCGATCGCATCTGGGGTGATTGAAATCTTGCGAAATTCCTGCAAAGCACCTTTTGCCGACTCTTCCGTAATATCAGAGCCCAGTTCCGTTTCTACTACACCAGGAGAGATAGTGGTGACGCGAATAGTCTGCGACTCCTGGCGTAATCCTTCCGAAATTGCCCAAACGGCGTACTTGGTGGCGCAATAGACTGCGCTAGTCGGGACTACGACATGCGCGCCGATCGATGCCGTATTGATGAATTGTCCGCCGCCTTGCGCCTCCATGATTGGCAACCCGGCTGCAATTCCATTTAACACGCCGTGAATATTGACATTGATCATGTTGTCCCACTCCTCGACTTTCAGAGCATTCATGGGAGAGAGTGGCATGACGCCTGCATTGTTAAAGATGACATCGACGCGACCAAACTGGTCTTTAGCAAAGTGAATGAACGCTTTCATATCCTCGCGATCGCTCACATCCAAAGCTTTGTATTCTGCTGCGCCGCCTCGGGCGCGAATCGCTTCGACAATCTTGGCTAGCTTTTGGGTTCGTCGCGCCCCTAGAACGACTTTCGCTCCGTTCTGGACCAGCAACTTGGCGCTCGCCTCCCCAATGCCGCTGCTAGCGCCAGTAATCGCAATAACTTTGTTTTCTATGTTTGACATGATGATTTCCTTTGTTGTTGAGATGTGGTTGAAACTGATTTGAATTAAAGCAACATGCCGCCGGAGACTTTGATTCTATGGCCGTTAATCCAGCGGTTGTCTGCAGTGAGTAAAACTGCGATCGCGCCGCCAATATCATCCAGTCCTCCCCAACGACCAAGGGCCGTTGGTGACGCAATGGCTCGAACCAGCAGCCAAAGCGATTTATGGGGTGTCTTGCGCCATTGCCTTATCCTTTCACTGCATTCTTGGATGAGTTCATCATAGGCGTGGCGCGGTTGACTCGAAATACACAAACCTTGCAGATTATTGCCTAATTCTCTCAAGCAAGGTCGTGACATGCAAAAATATTCTTTATAATGAGCACAGGCGCATGGTGATCGATAGGAACACAGCATGGTAACTGAAAGACTAAGGCCCAGTAGAGCGATGAGCGCCTGTCAGGAACTGGCGGTATTAGTGACTCAGCAGACCGATGGTAAAGGGAACGGCGTTCACAAAACCGCTATCCCTCAGTTGACATTCATGCGGGAATCGGAGGTCTCGACGGGAATGTGCGATGTGACTGAACCGCTTCTCGCCATCATGGTGCAGGGCAAAAAAGAAGTGTTGCTGGGCGAGGAGACTTATCAGTATGGCGCGGCTCAATATCTAGTGGTCTCGGTGGATTTGCCCCTCAGGGCTTTTATTGTCGAAGCGACACCAGACAAACCGTACTTGGGCTTCAAGCTGAACCTAGACCCCGCTCAACTCTGCGACATTATTGAGCAAATCCAACCCAGTACAGGTAAGACCGAAAACTCAATGAGAGGCTTGTTCGTGAGCGATGCTGACGCCCCGCTAATCGATTGCGCTATCCGATTGACAAGGCTTCTGGATACCCCACAGGATATTCCATTCCTGGCGCCGATGATAATTCGTGAAATGTATTACCGCCTTCTATTCGGCGAACAAAGTGAAGCGGTTCGCCAAATTGCGACATCTGGGAGCAATATGCAGCGCGTTGCGGCGATGATTAGACGGATTAAGGCTGATTTTACAACATCATTGCGGGTAGAGGAGTTAGCTGAGCAAGCCAATATGTCTTCGGCATCCTTCCATCGTCATTTTAAGAAAGTCACGTCCATGAGTCCGCTGCAATATCAAAAACAATTGCGGCTATTGGAAGCACGTCGGCTAATGCTTGCCGAAAATGCCGATGCAACCAATGCGGCCTATCAGGTTGGTTATGAAAGCCCCTCACAGTTCAGCCGTGAATATTCCCGCATGTTTGGCGCACCGCCAATTAAAGATATTGAACGTTTACGAATAGCTTGAACATCGACTGTCCAGTTGCTGCTGAGAGTAAAGGGGCTGAACGCGATCGCCGCCTAACTCTCTGCTGCAACGGACGGAACTCAAGATTCGGCGTTGCGAAATTAAGGGAGGAATAAGAGGAAGCATCGCCATGCAATGTCCCGAATGTCAGTCAAGTCATATCCGTAAGAATGGGAAGAGTCAGTGAACGGTTACCGAATTCCTCTACCTCCGATGGCAAGAGTCCAGTCGCCAAAGGGTTTTCAAGCGCCCTAACGAGCCTCAATACGACTTCCCTCTTCAATTTGCTCCGTCGGATGTAAAATCACCTGTTCACCTGCCTCTAGCCCCTGTTTCACCACAACCTCAAACTCACTATGGCGATCAATCACCACCTCTCGTTGATGCACTCGCCCATTCTCCGCCACAAACATGCACTGCGCCTCACCACAGCGGAAAATTGCGCTCACGGGCGCCTTGAGCACATCATTATCTTGCCAGACTATAATTTGTGCTTCAACCCGATATCCGTCACCTAGAGGAAAAGAGGAATCAACAAAGTCGCCTATGATATTGACCCGTTGCTCTTCAACGCCTAGGGCTGAGATTTCTGTAAACGCAGCAGGTTCAACATAGTGAACTTTAGCCATCAGAGCAGCTTCACCTCCCCAGTGCTCAATCAGAATAGAAGCGCCTGGCTGCACCTTAACGGCATCTGTAGACAGTACATCAATGACTAACTCCAGGTCTGACGGATCGCCCAACTCGATTAAGAGATCTCCAGCCTTAATAAATCGGGCGCTCTCCTGCAGCACCCGCAGGACGCGTCCCGACACAGGCGCCCGGATTTCTGTGCGGCTAGCTTCATCTGCTAGGTTTGTGAGTTCTGCTTCCACAGCTGCAATCTGGGCTTGATAGGCATCTACCAGGTAGTCAGGGTCTCGTTGTTCCGCCCGCAGAATTGCAAGGGCTTCTGTGGCGGCGGCAACCTCTGCGATCGCACCCTCCAGCTGTCGCTGAACTGCCCTTAACTCTCTGGCTCGACTGGTTTCTAATAGTTCATCCGCCTCTCTCTGCTGTCGGGCGATCGCTCCCCTAGCCTCCAGGTCTTGGGCCCGGATGCGATCTCGTCTAGCTTGCTCCAACGTCGCCTCAGCTTTCTCAACTTCAGCTTCGGTTTCCCGCCGTTTGGCCACAGCAGCTCTGATTCGCGCTTCCGCCTGGATCAAAGCCGCTTGTTTAGGCCGTTGCGTTTCCACCCCAACAATTTCAGCCTGCAACTCTTGCAGCCGAGACTGGGCTTCTTTCACCCGGGTATCTAACGGCAGCGGGTCAATGCGAGCCACCACCATTCCCTGCTCAACCAGATCTCCTTCGTCCCAGTCGATCCTATCTAGACGACCGTCCACAGGCGCAGCCACTACAAATCGATCCTGAACCCGTGTTTTCCCCTCAGCATCCACGGTAACTTGGAGTTCACCGCGCTCAACTCGCCCTAAGTCAACTAGAATAGGCGACGGGCGGAAAGCCAAGACAACCAGTGTTAATACACCCAGTCCAGCCAGAAAATAGGGCAGACGACGGGGTAAGTGTTTGTTCAGATAACGCATAGGCCAGTTGGGAAGACATTGGATTTTTGAATTGGCTTACTCTCTTGTTTTCAATACGGCGATCAGGTCAAGATGATTGAGAAGCCGATGGATGATCCAGCCAGAGAAAAAGGAAGCTATCACGGTAACAAAGAAAGCGAAGGCATAATTGGCTTGGGTCACAATCAACGGCAATCGATAAAGTTCCAAGTTGAAGGCTTGACTGGCCAAGGCGGCAAGCCCAAAGCCTACTACAAATCCAATGGGGATAGCTATCAAAGTGAGAATGGCTTGTTCGCCCAGTAAGATAAAAGCAATCTCAGTCTTTGTAAACCCGATAATGCGGAGGGTTGCTAGCTCACGGCTTCGTTCTGACAAGGCAATTTGGGCGGAGTTGTAAACCAATCCAAAAGTAATAATGCAGGCAAAAGCAATCAGGGCGGTGTTGAAGATCTCCTGAGCAGCGACGATTGTTTGCTGGAATTGGTTGATGGTTGCCTGCCGCAGGGCTACAATCGCCACCGCTGGCGTCTGTTTCAGCTGTTTATAGAGCTGGTCGGTATAGTTCGAGTCGATGGTTAAATAAGCGCCTGAGAGGGTTTGTCCTTCTCGCATCAACCGATTTAGGGCGTGGATGTCCATATAAGCTGAGAGCCCCATCAGGTCGTCGACAAGGCCTGCTACGGGAACGGTTCGGGTTGGTCTTTCGCCTTCCAAAACTTCAACAGTTAGTCCGTCGTCGACGGAAACCCCCAGAATTTCAGCCAGTTTGGCGGAGAGCACAACTCCATTAGGCGGCAGATCAACTGTCCGTAGTTTTTTGTCCAGTAGACGACGCAACCTCCCGGTAGCCTCCAATCCGGTAATGTTGCCTAAATGAGTCCGATGCTCAAATCGCAATCGCGCCGCTACAGCGCGAAAGGGTTCTGACTGGAGAACCCCCGGCAGATGCTGCAGTTCATACCGAGCACGAGAGGGACGGGGTTGATTAAACACCAGGGTAACATCCTCACGCTGAATATGACGGAACTGTACATCGACCAGATAATTGGCCGCATCTTCGAAGTAACGCCCGATGACCAAAATGGCGACCGCCAGAGCAATTCCCAATACTGAGAGAACGGATTGAATCAGTCGACGTTCTAAATTTCGTAGGATAATTCGCTCCGATGGCGGGAAGAATCGCTGTAGACCTACCCGTTCAATCAACGTAGGATGATAATGAGCCGGAGAGTCAGGACGCATGGCTTCGGCAGGCGGCAGCGAAATGGCTCGACGCACAGCGGTAAGGGCGCCTAGAGCGGCCGCCCCAATACTGACCACAATTGCTGTTGTAATCAGCTCCATACCCACTTCATAGCGCAGTACTGGGAAGTGGTAGATGTCTGTGTAGAACTGAATGATTACCAACCCAAGCCAATGGCCAAAGGCGACCCCGATTCCAGCTCCCACAAAGGTGATCATCAGCACCAGTTTCAAGTAGTGGAGTCCGATAGTCAGATTGTCATAGCCAAAGGCCTTCAGCACGGCGATCTGATCTCGCTGGGTGCTAATTAGTCGGGCTAGGAGCAGGTTGAGCAGGAAAGCGGCGATCCCGAGAAAGATAGAGGGAGCTAGAACTGCAGTGGCGGCAAGTCCCACAATTTCTTCTGAAATGAAGTGGTTAGAAATCTGGTTGTCCCGGCCGTAAGCCCCCAACCCACCGTAGCGTTCCAGCAGTTGATCGAGGCGGAAGATGGCCTCAGCTTCACTCGCCCCTGCCATTAGGGAAAGGGTAACGTCATTAAACGCTCCGTCTAAGTCAAAGGCGACATCAAGCGCATTCCGTCCCATCCAGATCACCCCAAAGTGCTCGTTATCCGGAAGGACTTCAGCGTCTCGAATTGCATAAATATACTCAGGCGATAGCACAATTCCGACAATTTCCAAGTTCTCCCAACGCTGATTAATCACCGCCCCTAGCGTATCTCCCAATTCAAGTCCGTTCGCTAGGGCAAACGCCTCATTCACTAACACTTCACTGGGTCGTCCGGGTTGAATGTAGCGCCCCTGTCGAAGATGGAGGTCATTTAGGATAGGCGATCTCAATTCTGGAATCGACACTAACCGTCCTGTGGCAGGCTCGTCTAAACCGGGTATATCCAGGTTGACATCCTCCACCACCCGCGTCTGCGCATATCTGACTCCAGGAATCTCCTCGATCCGTTCCACCAGACTATTTGGCGCGCGCTCTAATTGCGCAAAGATTTGGGCAAAGCGGTAGCGCTGATAATACGTTGCCTGGGAAAACTGGAGCGAGTCGTAGGCGCTCATCATTGCCACCAAGCCAGTGATGCCGCAGGCCACAATTAGGATAATGGCGAGGGCCTGCCCACGCAGGTGGAAGAGATCGCGGAAGAGCTTTTTATCAAGCGCGTTCATGAATCATCACCATTCCAACTCTGCAGGAGACAACTTCACCGGGTTACGACGTACACTGGCAATCTCACCACTATGCATATGAATTACCCGATCGCTCATGGCGGCGATGCTAGCATTGTGGGTAATCACCGCCGTGGTTGTTCCCAGTTCTCGGTTAACCCGCTCAAGGATTTCCAGCACCAATTTGCCAGTTTGAAAGTCGAGGGCTCCGGTGGGTTCGTCGCAGAGGAGAACTTGGGGACGTTTGGCGATGGCGCGGGCGATCGCAACCCGCTGTTGTTCCCCTCCAGAAAGTTGAGCTGGGAAGTGATCCAGGCGATTACTCAGATTGACCAATCCCAGGGCCTCCTGGGGATGCATAGGATGGGAAGCGATATCGGTGACGAGGGCGACATTTTCCCGCGCAGTCAGGCTGGGAATCAGGTTGTAGAATTGGAATACGAAACCGACCGACTCACGTCGGAAGCGAGTCAGGGTGCGATCATCGGCGACAGTCAGGTTATAATTGCGAAAATAGACATGACCGCTAGAGGGTGCGTCAAGCCCTCCCAGGATATTGAGCAGGGTTGACTTGCCGCTTCCGGAGGGCCCTAGCAGCACCACAAATTCACCTTCATAGAGGTTCAGGTCGATAGAGCGTAATGCCTGCACCTCCACTTCCCCCATGGTGTAGGTTTTAGCCAACTGTCGCAGATGAAATATAACCGGAGGATTTACTGAATAGGATTGTGGATCCTGATTCATGGCGATACGAGCGTGCACTTTGAAGACTTTGGATGTTGATACATCATGAGCTGCTAGCTAACAAAGCTTCTACTTCTGCTTCAGACAACAGTTCTATCTTTTCGATCAGGAGCGCTTCGATCGTTTCAGCTTGTTTGGCGACCGT
>JAKSDM010001418.1 GCA_022360135.1 Pseudanabaenales cyanobacterium
CTATATCAACGGATTAGACTTTTTCAGGAAGCCTTACTTAAACTGCAGAAAAAGAAGAATTCAATTTTTCCCCATAAACTCAGTCAGGACATCAGCCAGGGCATCGCCAAGTTTCTGAGCTTTCGATTTTGACTTCGGTTTTTCTTTTGGGAAAAACCACTTAGGGAGTATACTCCCCTTTTGTTTGGGAAAAACCACCTCAATTGTCCAGACGAAGAGTAAAAATACTCCAATACCAATCACAAGTGTGTCAAACATAGGGGGTTAATCTCCATGGAAGGTTAAGGTGTTTTATTATACCCACATTTCATACTTAAAACACCACACTTAAGACATCTATAGCAGTCCTAAATCAGTCGTAAATCCTATGAAACGGGGATCATTTTCAAATAGGGATTACAAGACTCTAAAAAGCCTTTTGTATTTACAAATCATCTAGGATTGCTATAACCTACATCCCTTATATAATAAGGAATTCGGAAATTTAGTTCATTCCAACTGTGAAACATTGCTACTCAATCATGTTTCATTCCCTTGTAAGTAGCTTTGGATAAACCCACCCTAACGCCTGACTCAAAGCCTGAATTCTAACACCTCAAACTCACATTCAGGGCTAAACAGATTCTCAGCAGATCTTCAGATATACCCCCTTCAATTAAGAAGGACATCAAACAAGGTGTGAATTTGTCTTGTTATAATCGTCCCTATTCTGATTTACCCTATCGTCTTTAAGTAGGTGAAATTCTATGCAACCTCGTAAGTTTTTTCCTCTAGTCATTGCTTCGGTTGTAAGCTTGAGTTTGATTGGCGGTTGTTCCGCGCCCAATGCCAGCACTGATAAAACTACTTCTGAGCCAACCTCAACTGAAGCGTCAACCCAATTAGCCATTTATGTTGAAGATGGCGTTGCAATTAAAGGCGCTGACCCAGTGGCTTACTTTGAGCAAGGGACATTTGTTCAAGGCGTTAGTAAGTTCTCCTACGAGTGGGAAGGCGCTACTTGGCAGTTCTCTAGCGCCGGAAATCGTGACCTGTTTATCAGTCATCCTGAACAATATGCGCCTCAATATGGTGGTTTTTGCGCTTGGGCAGTCAGCCAAGGATCGACGGCGCCGATTGATCCAACTGCCTGGAAAATTGTAGATGGCAAGCTCTACCTCAACTACAACGATAAAGTGCAGAGCCGATGGCAGAAAGATATTCCGGGTAACATTGCTAAAGCTGATCAAAATTGGCCAGGGGTATTAAACAACTAAAATAAGTGTTTTGATTTACTATTAGCAGTGTGTCGGTAAGTCATATCCTGGGTAGGCTAGGGTTAAAGCCCCAAGGAGCAGGAAAATGAGTGCTTCTGAAGAAACCTTTTACGGAGCCAACTACCTATTTATCAAACAGGATTTCATGCGGTGGCGTCGGTTGCAGAGTAAACTGCATATTTTGCGATCGCAAGTGGGCTTTACAGACACAACTCATTCGTGTCCTAAAGTGTGTCAGGGTTGCACTAATTTCCACGGCCTGAGTTACGGTACAAACCGTGAGACCAGAACTGTCTTAATCTGCGCCATCCATCCCTATGGTTGGCGACAAGAAGAGCCCTGTCCTGACTGGAGTGATACGGAGCTCTGTAGTTGACAGACAATTCTGTAAGCAGAAAAAAAGTATCGACAAAATTGCCGGGGAGTTAAATACATCGATATAAACTAAGGTTTCTGGGAGCACCTTTGAGAGCGCCAAAGCAATTTCGCCTGCTCAAAAGGCTCCCAATATTGCTTTGCAAACAGCTGCTTTTGGCCTTGCAGAGAACGTTTGTAAGCACGAAATCATTATATTTCCGAAGTGATATTGGAATACTCTGAACCAAACTTTAAGTCAGCGGTAAGACTCATTGACTTTACTGTAGCGATTCGCGCCTATAACAGCGGAAGTTTACTGCCTACCATTCTGGATCGATTACGATTTCAGATAGAGGTTGAGACGATTCATTGGGAAGTCATTGTTATTGACAATAACAGCACGGACAACACAGCTGAAATCGTGAAAGCCTATCAGATTGCCTGGCCTGAAACGTTTCCCCTGAGATACTACTTTGAACCTAGACAAGGCGCAGGCTTCGCCCGCCACCGGGCGATCAAAGAAGCCAGAGGCAATTTAATCGGGTTTTTGGATGATGACAATTTGCCAACTGATAATTGGGTGGCTGCAGCCTGCGCCTTTGGTAAAACCCATTCAAGGGCGGGAGCCTATGGCAGTCAGATCCATGGCGAATTTGAAGTTGAGCCGCCTAAAGATTTTCACAGGATTCAATCTTTCTTGGCGATTAAAGACCGAGGGTCTGAACCCAATTTATATGATCCCGCTATCTTAAGTCTTCCGCCTGGCGCAGGCTTAGTTGTTCGCAGACAAGTTTGGTTCGATCATGTGCCGCCGACCCAAGTTCTGCAAGGCCCGGTTAAAGAGTCTTTAACAAAAAAGGGGGAAGACTTTGAGGCTTTAATGCATATCGGAAATGCAGGCTGGGAGATTTGGTATAACCCGGAGATGCAAATCTCCCACCAGATACCCAGCTGGCGACTAGAGAAAAATTATCTGGTAACCCTAACCCGTTGTGCGGGCCTAAATACCTGCTATCTCCGTACTTTAAATGTGAGCAGCTGGCAAATTCCAATGATTGCCTTAAGGTTGATGGTGGGTAGTTTTTGTCGCCTGATTATTCATTTCTTTAAGCATGGATCCAAGATTAGAACTGATACAGTCGCTGCCTGCGAGATGGAGTTTTTCCTGAGTTGTTTTATAAGCCCTCTCTATCTCTTCATGAAAAATATTAAGCTTAAAGATATTATTGTCATATTTTCTGGTTAGGTAGTGTCCAAACATTTGGTTTTTATCCTTATTCCCAAAACAGGTTTATGCGTGTCTTCATGCTTGCCCAATTAAGGCCGGAAAGCTCTTATCTCAAACTTTTGGCTGAAGCACTGAGGGGACAGGGAATCGAGGTTGTCTTTCTGCCTTATTACCAAAGGTCTAGACTTTTCCCGCTATTTGTCAAACTCATGCGCGAGCCGCGTAGAGTTGATATTTTGCACATTCATTGGATTCACCCCTATGTATTAGGGGATCGATTATACTCAAGTTTACTTTATGCTTTTCAGTTCTTAATCGATCTCTTGTTCAGTCATTGGGCAGGCGTAAAGTTGGTTTGGACTGTTCATAATCAACTTTCCCATAACGCCAAGTTTCCTCGATTAGAACTTTGGGTTCGCAGCAGGTTAAGTAAGCTGGTTGATCGATTGATTTTGCTTAATCACTCTACGCTTAATTCACTGGCTCAAGATTATGGGTTCAACCCTGCTAAAGCCGAGATTATCCCTCACGGTCACTACCGAAACTTTTATCAACCGCTGATTGATCGGTCCTTAGCCAGACAAGCATTGGGATTATCTCAAAGTGGCCTTGTTTACCTGAATCTAGGCATTCTGAAACCTTACAAAGGGATAGAGAATCTGCTAAAAGCTTGGCCCGTTAATCAGGCAATTTCTGAAGGGAATACCCTTTTGATTGCGGGTAAACCTTATAGTCAGGAGTATGGGTTGGCCTTAGCAAAGCTGACTAATGGGTTAAACAACATTGTACTAATATCTGAGTTTGTTGAAGATCACAAAATCCATCTGTTTTTCAGTGCTGCTGATGTGGTTGTTCTTCCCTTTGACAAGATTTTGAATTCTGGCGGCTTGATACTCGCTATGTCATTTGGTAAGCCGATCATAGCGCCTGATTTGGGAGGGATTGCCGAGCAATTAGGGGATGCTGGAAAGCTCCTTTATAATCCCAGCGATCCTCAAGAACTGGCTCGAATGCTGGAGAAAAGTCTACAGATGGATCTACTTGAACTGGGCAAGCTTACTGCCCAAGCCTGCGATCGCCTCGATTGGAGTCCGATTGCGGAGAAAACCTTGCAAGTCTATCAAAAGTCTATCAAGGGAGGCGAACGAGCATAGGATGGGCAAAGTAAAGCGCGCCCATCGCTCAGCTAAATAATCATGGATATAATGTTGGGCATAATCTAATCTCTGTTGCCCATCTTATCTAACAGATGATTGTGCGAGAGGCGACCCCTAGTGACATACCAGCAATTTCCCGAGTTCATGTGGATACTTGGCATCATTCCATTCAGCGAAACCCACGCCTAAATCAAGAAGCTGACTGCAATTCATCTAAGCGGGCCAGAACCTCTTGGCTGTGGATAACGGGTCTAACCCCCAAAAACCGCTCCTGGATAAGCCCGTTCGGGTCAATGATATAAGTGTGCCGCAAAGAAACATAGCC
>JAKSDM010000686.1 GCA_022360135.1 Pseudanabaenales cyanobacterium
AGAGTCTTTACCCAACGGTTCAACGATTTATTCTGGACGAAGACAGTATATTCCTCCTCTGCTCTGACGGCTTAAGCGACAACGATCAGGTTGAGACGTTTTGGCCCACAGAAATTCTCCCGGTTTTAGAGGGGCAACAGACCTTCACTGTGGCAGGGCGACGATTGATCGAAGTGGCCAATACCTACAATGGTCATGACAATGTGACGGTAGGCCTGATTCAAATCCAAATAACCCAATCGTCCCAAATCGCTATCCATCCCGAACTGGCCATTCCTAAAGCATTACTGCCGCCAAAATTGGCTCAAAAATCGACTCCTGCACAAACAGCGCCGGCTCAGTCTACGTCGGCCCGATCGACCCCTGAGCAACCCACGCCTACACAATCGGTCCCTGCCCAGCCCCCGTCGGTCCAGCCCCCGTCGGTCCAGCCCCCGTCTACCCAGTCTACGCCTACCCAGTCTACGTCGACCCAGTCAGTGTCGGTCAAACCCACGCCGACTCAATCGACATCTGCCCAGTCTACGTCGGCCAAACCCACGTCGGCCAAACCCACGTCGGCCAAACCCACGTCGGCCCAGTCTACGCCTGTACGATCGCCCTTCGCTCAACCGGCGTCAAACGAATCTGGATCGGTTGTTCACTCATCTGAACCGACTGAACAACAACAGCCATTGTGGCCGCTGTTATTGGGTATTGCGCTACTCTTATTAATTGGAGGAGGGATGGTGTATTTCTTCATATCCGGGCTCTATTCTCCCGTAGCTCGTAAAGATCATGAAGAGATAACAATCCCCCAGTCTGACTTTATTCCCCCGTCAACCCCTATCATTCTCCCGGGTTCCGACGCCAAAACTGCTCAGCCCCTGACAGTTGGCTCCTTTATTCAGATCAGTCGTTCCACCACGAACGCCGCCTCTGGCGCTTCTGCAAAACCATTGACATTGCAGGCGAGACCGGGTTCAGTGTTCGCTAATGCAGCTTCTGGAGCGCCGGAATCTGAGACAATTAACGGTGTGATTCCAGCGGGTGGAATTCTTAAAATCCTCAACAAGCAAGAGGTGACTGGACAGGGACAATGGGTAAGGCTTAAAGTATGTTCGATTCCATCAGGCTCTAATTCGGGCGTCTATCCGACGGAATCTGCCTCAGAACCTAGCGGGTTAACCACTCAAGATGCTTCTTCCGCCTTGAGCGAATACCTATTTCAGCCAGGAGAAGAAGGGTGGATTTTGGAATCTCTGGTGAGGCCAGTCGCTCAACCCACTACTGATCTAGTATCTAGTCAAAAAGGAAGCTGTAATCAAGAATAAAGTCATCAGTATCTTATTTGTCTATTTTTCAGAGATTTTTAGCATACATTCGTACTCTAATCTGATCTTTTTAACTAAATGCATATGGAGAGATTGACCCCATATTATTAATTGATAGAGAAGTTTTAAGAGAGAAGTATCCCAGGTTCCATGACTTCGTCCGATAACCTCTGCCTCAGCTTAGCGATCGCACGTCTAACCGCTGCCGATCCTGATCACTATGCCATTTGGGTGTTAAAATCTCCTTATCCAGGCGGCTATGTTCATCATGACTGTGTTTGGAACAATGTTTTGAGCCAGGGTTGGCAGGGTTGGCAGCAAATGTTTTCCCTCAGGGGATTGCCTCAAGTGCCCCATATCCCCTCTGCTTATGTTCCTCAATTTGTTTTGGAAGCGGTGTCAGAGGAGGAGGAAGCCGCAGGCCAACCCCGTAGCTACAGCAGTCGTTTGATGCAGCATTTGGGGGTTAATCTCTGGCAGTGGCTATTCGATGGTCCCATTCAAAGCAGCGTGGATCAAAGCTTGGGCATTGCAATGGGGCAAAATAAACCGTTAAGACTGCGGCTGGAGATCCGCGATCCAGACTTGATTGCACTCCCCTGGGAAATTATGCAGCCTCAGCCTGGACGACAGGCGATTTCCCTCAGCCAGCAGATTCTATTCAGTCGCACCACCAGTGTTGTAGACCCCCTTCCCGATGAACTAGAACTGGATCCGGCTCTCCAAATTCTGTTGGTTTTGGGGCAAGACGATCCCAGTCATCTAGAAACGGATGCCGAATCCGACCGCAATAGTGTCGATCGGTTTTTGCAATTGCAAGAGGAGGCGGATGCTCTCAAAACCATCTTGGAGCAAGGGGCGTCCAATATAGACAGTTTTATTCCATCGGTTCCTTGTCAAGTCGATACCTTGCTGCGGCCCAGTCCGGCAGAACTGATCAAGCAGCTTGAACATGGCGAATATAACGTCTTTTTCTATGCGGGACATGGGGTTCCGGCGCCCGATGGGGGACTGCTGTTCCTACAACAGAATGCGACCCTCAACGGCACTGAGTTGGCTCAAGTGTTAACCCGCTGTCAGGTTAAGTTAGCGGTATTTAATACCTGCTGGGGAGCACAGCCTGACCAAAATTCGCAACAGGCCATTCCTCGCAGCAGTCTGGCTGAGGTATTACTCCACCATGGCGTTCCAGCTGTCTTAGCCATGCGAGATTCCATTGCCGACGAAGAGGCGTTGAGTTTTATTCAGGTCTTTGCCCAATCCCTGGCTGAGCGGTTACCAGTGGACCAGGCTGTGGCGATCGCACGGCAGCATCTGTTGACCCTTTACAAGTTCAATCAGCCTGCCTGGACATTGCCCGTTCTCTATATGCACCCTGAATTCGACGGAGAGCTTGTGCCCCCTGCCCGTGAGGGAATGACGGCTCTACCCTCTGACTCTGGCGCCTGGTTGGGCGAGCAAATGGAGGTGGCTTCGATTCGTTCGGTAGATCAGCCCGATACGGTCTGGCCAATTTATGGCGGACTGATGCGGGTAGGGCGACTGCCCGACAACGACCTGGTGATTTCTGAGCCTTGGGTTTCCCAAAAGCACGCTGAAATTTTCCGCCGAAACACTCAGTCGGCTGACTCCCCGGACCAGTTTGAGGCCACCTATTTCTTACGAGATTTTTCTCGCTATGGTACTTTTTTCCGGGAAGCTGAAGGCTGGAAACAAGTCCACCGACAGGAAGTTCCTCTGAATGCAGGCACCCAACTTAGATTCGGCAGCTCCCGAGGACAACTACTCGAATTTGTGGTAGAAGGTCCATCCCCCTCTTCCCAAAACTAAGCGATTTAGCTTAGATTAAGCCTGATTGCGGAACTCGCTACAGTAAAGGTGTAGCTATTTTTATCAACGCTATTCCAACTGTGAACTCTATGGGCAATATCATGGTCAAGGATAAGGATTCCTCATCAATGTCAGGTCAAACCCGAGCCGAGCTAGAACTGCTTTACTCGATTCTGGATCAACAGAGCAGTTATCCTTGGAATCCCTCTGAGCCAGACACCGATTCTTATTTTGCTGATTTGGAAGCTGACTGGCCGACTTTGAATGTATCAGCAGAGGAGGCGACAGCTTGCTGGCAAACCCTATCCGTCCAACTTGAGCAACTCTGGTCTGAGGCGTCAACAGCCTCTCCTTTGCAGAGCGTCCTAAACCAGAAATTTTCCGGGCGCATGCCCCAACCGCTGCTGCAGGAAATTGCTCAACGGGCTCAACAAATCGTAGCCGCTGGTCGCCCCCTCGCCGATCAGCTGCTCCATTGTGTTCAGAATATGATGTCTGAGTGGGATGAAGCCGATCTCCAGGTGATGGCCCGTCCATTTGCGCTAGCGATGCGAGATGGCCAGGGAGAAATCTTGACTGTCACTTTGAATTCTCTGGAGAATCGCGAATGGACAGAGCTATCAGACATTGATCAGCTCCGCTTGAGTTTAGCGATCGCCCGTTACGCCATTGCTCAGCTTAATGAATCGACAGCGGGTTAATCAATTCCATCACTCAGCCGCTTCCACTGAATTTTCCTCCCCAGGCGGTTCCGGCTGAGTCAGGCTCTGAATCTGTTCCTCAAAGTAAGTTTGGCGATAATTGAGCTGTCGGGCCAGGATCAAACCTTCTTGAAAAGCGTGGATGGCCTGCTCAGTTTCCCCCTGAGCTTTGTAGATCTGAGCCATTTGGTCAAACACATTCATAATGCCGTAGGCGTTGTAAGACTGCTTCTCCACCTCAACCAACAGCTGTAAAACATAAAGGGTATCTTCAGGACGATTGAGAGAACGATAGAGATCCGCAAGCCGCCATAAAACATCACTGGAATAGCCATACTGCTGTAACCTCTGAGCCTCCGCATAGGCGGCTTGATAATGGACCGCCGCTTGATCCGGACGATTGACAGTCTGGTAGTTTTGGGCGATGGCGAACTCTAGGGCCGGAATGGGTTCATCAGTCCCTTGAGCTTGATAAAAAGCAATCAGCTGCTGCTGATATTGAATCGCTTGAATGGCTTGATCGTCTTGTTGATAGGCTGAAATCAGGTTTTTCAGCGCATCTTCCTCCATCGCAGGGTCGCCTTCTGCTCTGGCAAAGGTTAGAAGTTGCTGGTAAGTTTCGCTAGCAGAGGCAAACTCAAACCAGCTCAAGTGGATTTCACCGATGCGTCTGAGTCCCACTGCTTGAGCGTCGGCGTCTCCTTTTTGGACCGCTAATGAGAGCAACTGTTGGTAAATTCCTAGGGCGGATGGTTGATCTCTCAAGACCAAAAATAGATCTGCTAAGATTTCTAGCTTTTGGATGTCTATAGGGTCTTGGGATTCAACCTCTGCCTGGATTTGCTTCAACCGTAGCGTGATCAACTGCGTCTCGGTGGGGCGCTGATTTTCCCAAGCCAACGCGCCAACGCGTTCTATCGCCATCATTTCTTGCTCGTCGCCCAGGATCCGACGCAGGCGTACTTCTCGGATCCACTGTTCGAAGGCCAAATTGGCTGCGCCAGCCGCTAACAGCCGCTGCGCCTCCTGGTTCAAGTCATCCAGTTGGTATTCTAATTCCAGCTTCTCCAGAGGACTGAGGGGACGCTTGATGGGAAGAACTGGAAGTAGGGGATCCCGGGGTTCTGTGGTTAAAGGATCGGAAAGAAACTGCTGCCGAATCGCAAAATCTAACTGTTGGCCAATCGCTATGCTTGGACTCACGATCAGTCCGCCCAAGGCGATCGCTAAGAGAATACCGCTCCGACGTAAGGACTGGAAAATAAGCGTTAAATTGGGAGACAGACCCATCATGTTGCACATCTTCACATTCAGCCATTTCCCCAAATCATATCTCTCTGAGCGATGACTTCCCTGAGAATTGAAGGTTCCTGGCCAATAAGGGGACGCCTTGCGGTAATCTATAGGTTCTTGCCTTCCCTTACATAAGTTGTAGATGTACATAAGTTGCAGATGCGGCTTATGCGCCTGCAATATCTACTTTTTCGCACCCTTTTTTCGCACTCTTTACAGTACAAGTCAACAATAACCATGTCGCCTATTGCATCGTCTGCTGCTTCTACGCTCAACCGCACCATCCGGATCAGTTCTCGTAAAAGCCAGCTAGCGCTCATCCAAACTTATTGGGTGCGGGAACAGCTTCAGAAACACTTCCCCAATACAACCTTCGAAGTGCAGACGATGGAGACTCAGGGAGATAAAGTTCTAGATGTCTCCCTCTCCAAAATTGGGGACAAAGGACTGTTCACCCAAGAACTTGAAGATAGCATGCTGCAGGGGGATACTGACTTTGCCGTCCATTCCCTCAAGGATTTACCGACTCGATTACCAGATGGTTTGATGCTGGGCTGCGTCACCGAGCGGGAAAACCCAGCCGACGCCTTAGTCGTGCATGAAAAGCACAAAGATAAGCAGATTGACACTCTGCCTGCAGGGGCGGTAATTGGCACCTCTTCCCTACGACGGCTGGCTCAACTGCGGCATCACTATCCTGATCTGACCTTTAAAGATATTCGAGGTAACCTCAATACTCGTCTACGCAAGTTGGATGAGGGAGGCTATGATGCAATTATTCTGGCTGTTGCTGGATTGCAGCGGTTGGAGATGGGCGATCGTATTCACCAAATCCTGCCCTCGGACATTTCCCGCCATGCCGTCGGCCAAGGCGCCTTAGGGATTGAATGTCGCAGTGGCGACGAAGAAATTCTCTCCCTGCTGAAAGTTCTAGAACACGAACCGACTGCCTATCGCTGCTATGCAGAGCGGGCGTTTCTGCGGGAATTGGAAGGCGGCTGTCAAGTTCCGATTGGCGTTAATACGACCATCGAGGACGATACGCTGACCCTGGTGGGCGTAGTTGCCAGCCTTGACGGCAAACGCTTAGTTCAAAATACAATTGGGGGTCCTCTCAGCCAAGCTGAACAGTTAGGCGTTATGCTAGCCAAACAGCTCAGATCAGAAGGAGCGCAAGCAATCTTGGACGAAATTCTGGCTCAGAACCGATAATAAGGGCTTGGTTATACAATTGCCTTGACTCTTCTCGACAACGGCAGCGTGAAATAGAAAGTACTCCCCTCACCCAACCGACTTTCTACCTCAATTTGGCCGTTATGCTGTTGTACAATACTGCGGCAAATCGCTAAGCCTAAGCCCGTCCCCTCGTGGTCACGAGAATCGGAGGAATCGACTTGTTGGAAGCGCTCAAAAATAGTGTCGAGTTTTTCGGCCGGAATCCCCCGACCTTGGTCGCGGACACTGAACAAAACGTACGCCTGACGTCTGACATCTGACGCCTGATTTTTCAGTTCCGCAGTCAACCAAACTGTTCCTCCTGGATAGGAGAACTTAATGGCATTACTGAGCAGATTTGTGAATGTCTGGATGATGCGATCGGGGTCGGCCCATACCTGAGCTGACAGGGTTGAAACAGATAGCCTTACCCCTGCCTTGTCAGCCATTGCTTGCATGGTGTTCGCAGCTTGGGTCATGATTTCTGTGACATTACAAGCTTGTTTGGCCATTTTGACCTTGCCGGATTCGATCCGCTCAACGTCGAGAATGTCGTTGATCAGGCGCACCAATCGGTCTGTACTATCCGCTGCGATTTTCAACAGGCGTTGGCTCTTGTCAGGTTGAGCGTTTAACAGGCCGCTAGCCAACATCCTTAACGAACCATGGATGGAGGTTAGGGGAGTGCGTAATTCGTGGCTGACCACAGAAATGAATTCGTCCTTCATGCGCTCCACAATCTGGCGATCACTGACGTCCTGGAAAGTAATAACCGCTCCCACAATCTTGCCTTTCTCACGAATGGGGGTGCTGGCATACTCCACGGGAAAGTTGGAAGCGTCTTGGCGCCAGAAGATAGCGTCTTTCACCTGATGCACCACTCCGTCCTTTAATGAGGCATAGATGGGCGAGGCTTCTGAGAGACGCCGGACTTCGTCTGCAGATGAAGCAGACAAAATGATGGTTACAGACTGACCGATCAGGTCTTCCACCGGATACCCCAGCAGTTTTGCCGCCGCCAGATTGGCGAAGGTGATCCGGGCCTGCAGATCCAAACCGCAGAGACCTTCATCCATGGAGTTCAAAATCAATTCATTTTGATGGATTAGACTTTCTAAGGCCGCCTCGGCTCGCTTACGCTCGGTGACATCGCGTAAAATAACCGTGAATATTTTTTCGTCTCCTAATTCCAGCTTTGAGATCGAGGCTTCTGCTGGGAAATGGGAGCCGTCTTTACGACGGCCAAAAATCTCGCGCCGCTCTCCCATCTTCCGAGCTTGGCTAACCACCTGACTGAAGTCAACAACATGTTGACGGTGGGCTTGGATAAGCTGTTCAGGCAACAGCAAATCGAGTGGGCGACCGAGAATCTCATCAGCGGCATAGCCAAAAATTTGCTCCGCCTCCTGGTTAAACAGGGTAATCCGTTGAGACTTATCAATCGAAATAATGGCATCTCCGGCAATTCCCAAAATTCCGGCAAATCGGGCTTGAGAGACTCGCAGCGCCTGCTCAATCTGCTTGCGTTCGCTGAGTTCCAATTTTAGCTTCTGGTTGACACTGAGCAGTTCCGCTGTTCGTTCAGCCACTCTTAGTTCCAGATCATCTTTCGCTATTTTGAGCACCCACTCAATTTGCTCCCGTTCCCTCAGTTCCTCCTGCAGCTGCTGATACAGTTCAGACTGCTGGATGGCCAGCGCCAACTGCGTCGCCAGTTGGGTCAATAAATTGATTTCAAACGTTTGCCAGTGTCGGGCGGCCGAACAATGATGGGCGACCAGTAAACCCCATAACCGTTCTCTTTGTATAATTGGAACGATCAGCGTTGCCTTGGCCTGAAATTGCTCCAGCAAATCTAGGTGACATTGACCCAGCCCAGCGGCGTAGATATCTTCAATGGCTGCAACTCGACCCTGGTGGTAGCGTTCAGCAAAGTCCTTTTCAAAGCAGGGGTCATAGATCTGTAATCCCAGTGTGGCCGCCCAGTTTCCCGGACCAATGGATTCCACGATTACCTCCCCGCTCCAGTTGGGACTGAAACGAAAAATCAGGGTGCGATCAACCTGAAGTAAATGCCTGACTTCAGTGACGGTGGTAAGGAGGATGTCCTGAAGCTTTAGAGACTGACGAATGCGACGGGCGAGCGCGCCTAACAACCGCTCGTGATCAGCTTGTTGCCTCAGGGTTTCTTCAGCCTGGGTATGTTCCGTAATGTCAATTCCGGTGCCAATCACATAGTCAACCTCACCCTGAGCATTTCGCAGGATGGTGTTGGACCAGTCAATCAGACGATGTTCGCCATCCCGCGTAATCCAGTGATTTTTAGCCTTGTTTGCGGGTTGGCCTGCTCGCAGGGCTTCAAACACGGCTTTAACGCCCGCCTGTTCTTCTGATGGCGTCAATAAATCCCAGACGCATTGATATTTGACTTGATCTAACGAATAGCCAGTGACTCGTTCGCAGGCTTGATTAAAATTAAGAATCTGACCTTGAGGATTAAGCACGACGACTAGAGCATCCACGGCATTCAGAACCGCCTCAATGAAATCGCGTTCTTGCCTCAATTCAATCTCTGCCTGTTCGTGTTCAATGTTCATCAGATCTATCTAATACTGGGTTCTGGCTCAACCATTGCTGCCGGATATACCCGCTCTTGTCTATCTGCCTTAGCTTGATGGAGCGCCCGGTCTGCAGCTTGATAGAGGGATTGAATGTCCGTACCCGCTTGCGGGTATTGGGCTACGCCAGCCCTGAAGGTGAGCGATAATGCCTTGCCATCAGATGTTTTGAATGCTTTCTGGCGGAGGGTTTGCAAAATCTCAGTCAGCTGTTGGACCCCCTCTGTTTGGGTGACGCCATACAGGCCAATGACAAATTCCTCACCTCCCCAACGGGCCACCACATCCTCAGGGTGGAAGGATTGCAAAAGCAATCGCCCCAGTTGACTCAAGACAGCATCCCCGGTGGCGTGGCCGTAGTGAGTGTTGATTTGCTTGAAGCCATCTAAGTCCAGGACAGCAAAGCAAAGCGGTTGATTAGCACGATTGGCCAAGTGCAGTAGCGACTCCAGGTCCTGGGTTGACTTGTAACGATTAGATACGCCTGTCAAGGGATCGATATCAGCCAATCTGCGTAGAAGTTTGGTCCGCTCCAGCCGGTTGAGGATGCGAACCACCAGCTCAGGTCCAACGATCGGCTTACTGACGAAATCATCGGCTCCGGCGGTAAAGACCTGATTGATAATCTCAGCCCCTGTGTGAGCCGTCAGGAAAATAATCGGCAAACCGCTCCAATGAGGGTCATTGCGCACCACTTGACAGAGTTCAACCCCATTCACATGGGGCATTTTGACATCCAAGATCAACAAATCCGGTGAGAACCGGGCTAATCGTTTCCAGAATTTTTGTGGATCCGCTAGGGTGCTGACCTTGAGTCCCCAAGGTTCTAGGAGGTTTCGTAGGGTCTCAAGAATCTGAAGGTCGTCATCTACAATCATGATCCTAGCTTCTGCTGGGTCGGCGCGCTGCAACACCCGGTTCACGGCTTCCAAGACTTGGGCGGGGGATAGGGATTTTTCTAAAAATGCGCGTCCTCCCAATCGAGCGACTGTTAATCGGCTGGTCAAACTATCCTGGGTGGTGAAGACCAAACAGGGCACGGCAGGTGTTTGACTGGCCAGCTCCTTCAGTAGGGTGATGTTTTCCTTACCCTTGCTAGTAATGGCGGGGTCAAACAGGACGATGTTGGGACGGTCGAGTTGGACGGCTTTCCTGGCGGCAATCAGGCTGGTGACGACCTTGACTCGGATGTCCCATTGCTCTGCCTCCGCCTTAATCGACGCAATCAACGGTTGATCGCGATCAACCACCATTAGCAGCGGCCGACTGTCCGGATTGGCTGATGGATTGGGCAATGAATGGCGACTTGACTCCAATGTCGGCTGACCATTGGGCGAATACTGATTGATCGCTTGGCGCAGCCCGTTCACCTGTTTCTGAAGTTGCTTCACATCTTTAGGCTGGAAAGCAGTCTTGGCATGCAAAAGGCGCTCAATTTCTCGAGCTAATTGGGACCCTTCAGGTAAGCCAAACGTTCCCAATGCTCCTGCCAGTGTGTGGGCTTCCTGCTCTGCCTGTCGCTGCAGCAAAGGGTCAAGTTTTTTCTGGGAGAGGGCGATCGCTGCCTGTTCTAACAGGCTGACCTGATTATCCAACCGCTGCTTGAATCGC
>JAKSDM010000692.1 GCA_022360135.1 Pseudanabaenales cyanobacterium
CCTGAGGCTGAATGAATTACAGCAGGCCGCCACCCACGCCAACCCTGAGGCAACCTCACTGCATTCCCACTTTTTAGTAGTTCAACAATTCTTTCAGCATCAGATAATGGCGCTTGACGATACTGTCCTAGAAACAGTTGAGCGATCGCGAATACAGGCATATTGCACAGAAATAAACAAGCAAATGCGCTTATTGGGGATGGATGTCGCCTTTTTACAAGCGGCGCGACAGCCCGTAACCGCGCAACAGCGGCAGGCCCAGATTAGGGATCGGATCGCTCGCTTGATTGACTATTGCAAAGCAGTACTGAGTCAGGAGTGAAGCGTCAATCCAAGAATAGCTTTTAATAGCTAATAGACTGATTCCTCGTTCCCAATCCCCAATCCCCAATCTCTAAATGCCACCCCCTCTGTTTGAAATCGCCAAGCTCCGTGTTGCTTATCCCAGTCAATCGGTTTGGGCGGTGGACCAGGTGTCGCTGACGCTGCAGCCGGGAGAAAAACTGGGATTGGTGGGAGAGTCGGGGTGTGGTAAATCGACCCTAGGACGAGCCGCCCTGAGGCTACTCCCCCCCTCAAGCCGGGTTGAAGGAGAGGCCAGATTTCAAGGCAAATCGGTCTTTGACTTTTCGCCTGCGGAGTTGCGGCATTTTCGGGGAGAAGCGGTGTCGCTGGTGTTTCAAGACCCCATGACTCGTCTGAATCCCCTAATGACGGTGGCAGATCACTGTATAGAAACGCTACTGGCTCATCACCCTCAAATGTCTCGCCAGCAGGCCCAGCAAAAGACGCTTGCAACTCTAGAAACCGTTAGTATTCCAGCCAATCGATGGCGTCAATATCCGCATGAATTTAGTGGCGGCATGCGGCAGCGGGCGGCGATCGCGCTAGCCCTTTTACTCAACCCCAAATTAATCGTCGCGGATGAACCGACCACCAGTCTGGACGTTACCGTTTCCGCCCAAATCCTGCAGCAACTCACCCGACTTTGCCAGCAGCAGCAAATGGCGCTGATCCTGATTTCCCACGACCTGAC
>JAKSDM010000199.1 GCA_022360135.1 Pseudanabaenales cyanobacterium
CGCCCCTCAGGTCGATGCGGCTCAGAGTGAAGCCGATATGAGAGCGGCTAACTGCGCCTTGATACCGATCCTGGCGGGAATTCCTGGCAACTGGTCTCACTGTCTGGTCGCCTTCACCCGTGATAGCCTGCCCCTGGTGGGACCGCTGAGCGGCGTTGAAGGGGTTCACATTTTTTCTGGCTTTACCAGCCCTTTTGTCTTATTGCCGCCGATCGCAGTCCGTTTTGCCCGCTGGCTTAACGGCAAACCTGATTCGATGATCGAGCAGATGTTGCCGGAGCGGTTTGCCAATTAACCTGGATGGATGCGTAACTGCTTAACAAGCCTGGAGGAATGGAGATGGCAAGCAACAGTCGAAGGCAGCCCATTCCGTTAGTCACATTGATGAATCTCAATCCTACTGCGCTATTTTTTTTATGCGACTACTGGGATAACTTTAAGGAGCCGACTTTACGGTTACAAAACAGTTCAAACGGTTCTGAGAGGCAATGTTCCAGAGTCCACTGCACTGACTGCATGAATACTGGCGGCCAAACATTAGAATTCTTGAAGCGACTGTTCTAAAAAGTCAAGGCCAAAGCATGGGTATGATGGGATTATCATTATATAAAATCAATGCTTGATGAGTTTATCATTGCTATTTACCAATACATAATCGATTCCCACAGGCTTTGATTTTGCCGTAAGGAGTTGCTGAGAAATTGGAAAGCCCTCTACTCTTTACTTTTGTGGCGTAATCCGCCTTTTCAAGTTCCAGTTTGACTTTTTTATCGGGTCTTTCCAGTTTGACTCCCCGGTTTGTTTGGTCCCGTCCTTCCTCTAAACTTGACGCTAGTAGGTATCTGAAGCATGGCAGTAGTAACCTCTCGACCCACCGCCCCCGCTTTTTGTGAGGGAATCCAGTACTTTAGCGAGCCCTCGCCGGAATTTGAGCAATATGGTAAGACGCCGGTAATTTCAGAGCACCAGATCGCGATCGCAAATCCGACCGATCCGGCGGCTGTTTTCCAAACGCTTCTAGCGGCGGATGCGCTCCGCTATTTGACGCTACAAACTACGGCGAGTAAGGCGTCAGGGCACCCTGGGGGATTCGCTAGTATCGCCGAGGGCATCGCTGCGATGATCATGCTTGGCTACAAAAATATCATTACCGAGGTCGGCCACCACGCCCCCGGCTTCTACAGCACCATGTTTTTGGATCGGTCCCTGGAGGATATGGGCATCGAAACGGTGAGGCAAATGGGCGATCGCTTCCGGGAAACCCACGGTTTGCTCGGACACCTCTCCGGTCAAATCCCTGGTCTACTGAATCCGGCGGGTCCGCTTGGACAGGGACAGCACTTTGCGATGGCTGGAGCCAAACTCCATCCTGACCAGTTATTTCCTGTCACCATCGGCGATGGGGGATTGGGTGAGCCTTATATCATGAGCAGCTTGGCCCACTTCAATACAGCCTTCCCCACCGTCACCAACTTCTTGCCTATCCTGGTGTGGAATGGCTTCTCACAAGAGCACCACAGCATGGTGTCCACCCAGTCGAATGAAGAGATGACAGCCTATTGGAAAGGCAATAGATTTGCTGAAATTATCCTGGTAGATGCTAAAGACTACGACGATGCTGACCAACCCGGGGATTATGTAGACAGCACCGCCTTCTCCCTTATGCAGCGCCTGGCCTTTACCCAAGCGGTTCTGGAAGCTGCGGACAAAGCGGCTAAATTGGCTCTAGGCGGTAAGCTGACGGTACTCATTATCAAACAGCTGAAGGGCGCAGGCGTGCATAAACGGGGGGCTCAATCCCACAACCTTTATCCCGGCGATACGGTCGAGAAAGACTATATTGTCAGCGCCTTGAAGACACGGGCGTTACCGACTAAAGCCTGGGAAATTGTTCGCACTAACTTTGTTCGCTCTAATGGCGGACCGGCTGCTAAGACCGTAGTAACGGAAAAGGTTTTGCCATTGTCAGACTTGGGGGAACTGCCCTTAGCAGAATTTGCCGTTGGTGGCGACAAAAAAGTGGCGACTACCGCGATGGGCGCACTGGTCACCCATGTGGGTCAAAAAGACGCCAACTTTATCGTCTCCAATGCGGATGGTAACGCTGCTTCTGGGATTAACAACATCAACCAAGCCCTCAAAATCGTTCACCCCACCCCAGACGATACCTACTTCCAGGGGCCTTCTGGTCAAGTCTATGAACCCTTGAGCGAGGATGCCTGTGCTGGCTTGGCGGCGGCTCTGTCCCTATTTGGTGCCCGTACACTCTGGTGCTCCTATGAGTCATTCGCCATCAATGGTCTGCCGATCTGGCAAACCGTGACCCAAGCGATGGCCGAGCTGCGTCGTCCCACCCCCGCCGCCATCACCCTCTTCACTGCAGGCGCCCTGGAACAAGGACGGAATGGTTGGACTCACCAGCGTCCAGAAATTGAAAACTACTTTGCTGGCATGATGCGGAATGGCAATGTCTTCCCCCTCTTTCCCATAGATGCTAATAGTATCCAGGTCTGCTATGAATGGGCCTTAGGGGCCAAAAACAAGGGCGTCACCATCACCGCCAGTAAGTCGCCCCTACCGATTCGCACCACGTTTAAACAGAC
>JAKSDM010000538.1 GCA_022360135.1 Pseudanabaenales cyanobacterium
ATCATTAAAGGCCAGAAATGTCCGTGTTCCAAAGGTAAACGTCGCGGCTTCACCCGCCGTAAACGCCGTATCAGTGAGTACCGCTCCGACGCCAGCTTTATCTAAGCTGGCGACGGAGCCTAATTGAGCCACCTCAGCCGCTGACCACGCCTTGGGTCCCTCAATAACATCAACCCCAATCTCCAGATCGGTAATCCGATCAAACCCGTCATCTAAGGTGGAATCCTGGCGCTGATTGAACTTAAAAATATCCGCCCCGTCGCCGCCTGTGAGAATCTCGACGCCGAGTCCCCCATTTAGACTGTCATTACCAGCGCCACCGTCTAAACGATCATCGCCAGTCCCTCCTTCCAGCCAATCATTGCCCAGTCCTCCTTCGAGGATATCGTTTCCTGTATCGCCCCTAAGGATGTCCGCTCCCGCCTCGCCAAACAGCTCATCCGCTTCGTCGCCGCCAATCAGGGTGTCGTTGCCAGCGCCTCCCCTGAGTAAGTCAGCCCCGGCTTCCCCACTGAGGAAATCAAACCCTTCATTGCCTTCTAGCACATCATCGCTAATACCGCCAAAGAGGGCGTCATTGCCGTCGCCGCCACTGAGGAAATCGCTGTCTTCGTTACCCTGCAGCATATCATTGCCGTCGCCGCCGAAGAGAGAGTCATGGCCCGCATCGCCATAGAGTAAGTCGTCGCCGTGGTCGCCCTGCAGCACATCAGCTCCTTCGAGACCCCAGAGAATGTTGTCGCTGCTGTCACCGCTGAGCAGGTCATCCTGATTAGAGCCGCTCAGGTTTTCAATATCCACCAGGCGATCGCCACTGGCGTCTCCTCCACTGATATTGCCTGTGGCCAGGTCAACACTCACCCCGATTTCTGAATGGGCATAGCTGGCGGTGTCACGGCCTGCGCCACCCTCCAGCAGATCGCCGCCGCCGCCCCCTTCCAGACTATTATCGCCGCTATCCCCAATCAGGGTGTCCTGATGATCTGACCCGATCAGATTCTCAATCCCAATCAGCTGATCGCCTTCCGCGTCACCTCCTTTTGTAATCCCCTGGGAGAGATCAATCATGACGCCTGAGGAGCCTTCGTAGCTGGCGGTGTCAATCCCAACGCCGCCATCCAGGCGATCGCCGTCGCCGCCGCCGATCAGAATATCTTGACCATTGCCGCCAATCAGAGAATCTGCGCCACTGCCGCCCGCCAGCGTGTCATCGTCATGACCGCCATCAAGCAAGTCATCGCCCGCGTTACCCTGCAGCAGGTCATCTTCATTACCGCCAAATAGGGCGTTGGCATGGCTGTCACCGATCAGCACGTCATCATCATTTGAGCCCACCAGGTTCTCGACGTTAGTCAGCCGATCCCCTTCGGCATCCCCGCCACTGCCGATCCCGGCGGAGAGATCAACCGTCACCTGATCCTCGGAATTTTCGTAGGTGACAGTATCTTCACCGGCTCCGCCATCTAACCAATCCGCCCCGTCGCCGCCGTCCAGGAGGTTGGCGAGGCGATCGCCAATCAATGTATCGTCTTGGCCTGAGCCCATCAGATTCTCAATCCGGGTTAAGCGATCGCCCTCAGCGTCACCGCCCTGCCCCACTCCCGTAGCCAGATTAACGCTAACGCCTTCAGCTGAATTTTCGTAGCTAGCCGTGTCCTTACCATGCCCCCCGTCGAGCGTGTCGCCGCCAGCGCCGCCTTCTAGCACATCAGTCCCGCTCCCACCTACAAGGGTGTCATTATCGGCGCCGCCATTGAGCGTATCATCACCCCGTTTACCCTGCAGCACATCCGCGCCATTCCCCCCGTCTAGATAGTTATCATCGCGATTACCAATCAGGGTGTCGCTGTAGTCAGAACCCAGTAGATTTTCAATATTCGTCAACCTATCGCCCTCGGCGTCACCGCCTTGACCGGCTCCCGTCAACAGGTTGACCCTAACACCTACCGTTGAATTCTGATAGCTGGCGGTGTCAATATCAGCGCCCCCGTCGAGGGTGTCGGCGCCAGCGCCCCCCTCCAGCATATCAACGCCTTCATTGCCCTGTAACCAGTCATTCCCGGCATCGCCTTGCAAA
>JAKSDM010001255.1 GCA_022360135.1 Pseudanabaenales cyanobacterium
AGCTGAAACACAGAGGCATTGGAACTAAATTGGAGAGATTGACCTTTGCCATCTCCAACACAGCGTATGCCATTCCCAACAGTGCTTAGAGCTTATCCGAACAGTATTGACTACAGCCCCACTGGACTAAATCTGGCGTAAATTTGCCAACTGTCACATACCTGAAACCCCTATCCCTTCGTGTAGCATGGATTTGTAGCATAAAACCCTCAAACCCCCTGTGCGCATAGCGTTCAGTAGATATAATTGGGCTCGCATAGTTGTGGCGGTCTGCAACTAATCCCACTTCTTTTGCCGTTGTTCACTTATGAATTCTTGAGCCTGCGCAATACTCTTAAATCTGAGTGGATATCTGTTCCTCAAGACATTAGCTAACGTATCGCAGTCTCTGTTTATACCAATCTCAAAGTCTTCGGGGAGAGGCGAATTGCAAATAAATGGTGGTTTATCTCCCTCTAGCTGATTCTGGGTGAGTGCTTTGGTAGTTCGTAGGTCTGTATTAAGGATGATCGCACCGCTAAGGTCGACAGCACGGAGATCAGTGCCGCTAAGGTCGGCGTTGCTGAGGTTGGCGTTGCTGAAGATAACGACGATGAGATCGACAGGGTTGCGGTAACTCTTACTGAGGTCGTCGTCTCGGACGAAGGCCTTGCTGAGGTCGGCCTTGCTGAGGTCAGCGCCACTGAGATTAGCGTCGCTGAAATCTGCACCGCTGAGGTCGGCCTTGCTGAGGTCGGTGTTGCTGAGGTTGGCAGCGCGGAGGATGGCGAAGCGAAGATTAGCGGATCGGAGGTAGGCCTTACCGAGATTGGTGTTGCTGAGGTCGGCGTTGCTAAGGTCAGCAGCACGTAGGTCAACCCCATTTAACAAGTGTCCATTAAGTGGGCGGCAATTTCCAAACAACCGTTCTGCCAAGTAAGAAGCTAACCACTCCATATTTTTTTGTGCGTCACACCCCTGCACTAAATCTTCAGCGGCTTTGCTTGCTCCATTGATGATTCGATCAAAATCATCTTTGACGCTGGCTTCGCGGAAATAAGGCTCTATTACACCAACACTGAGCAACATCATAATAATTAATAACCTAGCAGTTTTGAGACGGTTCCAGCGGCGTTGCCGGATACTTTGCTTAATGAACGCTTTGGCCGGGTCAGATAACGGAAAGGTATCCGCCTGATGCTTTTCGAACTGCGTGGCTTCAATCAGAGGGAGTCCCTGCAAGAGATAGCCGGATTGTCGGCCTTGCTCGCGCCAAGCGACACCGCTCGCTTCAATTTTGCGCTGTTGTCGCAGTGAGTCTCGGTTTTGCTCAATCCACTGGCGCAGCAGTCGCCAATGTCGGATCAAGGCTTCATGGGCCACGTCCACAATCGCCATGCGTGACGACTCATCCGCCTTACTCACCACTTCGCTGGTCACTATGAGGCGATTCTCTGGATTAGATAAGCGCTCAATCACCTGCTGAACTTGCGCAGTGGGATGTTTCGGCTCTGCGATCAAGTCGCTTTGAAAAACACGCCGCCGTGTATCTTCTGTGCCTTCCCCCAGCTGGGTTAACTGCTGGAAGATATGCTGAACGGTTTGCTGTTGGTTGGGTTCAAAGCTGTTGTAGATCTCGGTGGCGCGTTTGTCTAAGGCCCCGGCAATGCCCCCCAGGGTTTGATAGGCCGCCAAAACTAATTGGGTGCCCTGACGCTGTTGCCACAGCGCCTTTAAGGTGTACTGCAACAGGGGTAGGCTTCCGGGCGCTCCCGCAATGTCATTCAGAATTTCTGTGACCAGAGCGGACTCAATTGTTAGACCTACTTGCTCAGCCGGATTACAGATCGCGGCTTTCAGCTCATTAGACTCCATCGGCATCACACTAATCATATGCTGCTGAATCTGTTGGGCTAAGCCGCTGTACTGACGCTCTAAGCACTTGCCCACGAAGTCGGCCCGCATGGCGATGATCAGACAGAGCTTATCGCGGGTTTCTGCTAAAGCCCCCATTAAACAGGCGAAGAACTGTTCACGCTCCTCAATGCTTTCGCACCGGGTAAAGACTTCCTCAAATTGGTCGATGACTAAGATCACTCGGGGGGCGCTAGAGGCTTGCACCAGACGCTGTAACCCCAATGCGCCTTCGTTTAATAGTCCAGAGGCCCGCCCTAACGCTTCCGCCCGATCCAGATCTGATAGCCCTTCATCGACAAAGGACAGGGCGAGGTTCTGCATCGGTTGACGATCCGGGCGGGTCAAGCGAATTCGCCACTGATCGCTGCCAGCAATGCGCCGCTCCAGCTTGAGTTGATGCAGCAGCCCAGCCCTCAGGACCGATGACTTGCCATTGCCCGACGCCCCGACCAACGCCATGAAGTTGGAGGTCCGGACATGATCGAGCAATTTCCCGATCAGTTGCTCCCGTCCAAAGAAGTATTTGGGGTCTTCGTCATTGCAATCAAAGAACTCCAGCCCTTTGTAAGGACAAATCCCTTGGTCTATCGGATCTTCATGGGTCGGCTGATCCTGTACTCGCCAGGTTTTAGTCAGGTTAATCGCTTCGCCAAAGTGAGTACAGACTGGGGTTTGTAGTTCGCCTTTGAGCACCTGGTTGACGTAATCCACCAGGGCAAAGGTATCAATCCAGCGACCGGGCAAACGAGTTGGGTCTAGGCCCTCCAGTAAGGCTTTAGTGAGCACACTGTAGGGACTATTGAGATCTTCCCAAGAACTCTCAAAGTCGCGAGATGAGGCGATGAAGCAGCGATCACGACTTTCACTATGGCCTGGATTAGCCGCGCCCACATCCACAAGCAAGCCGCCGCTATGACAACAATCGAGCCAGATAATTTGCCGTTTAACAGCGCTCTTAGAGAGAAGCCATTGCAACCACCGCAAGGAGATTCCAGCACTGGGGTTGTCGGGATGGGTGTCACTCGTCGCTAGATAACCTTTGTCAAACCCCTCTCTATCTGCAATGCCATGCCCCGAGAAGTAAAACAGAGCTGTCTCAGGGGCTTGTAAACTGTCAGGTAAAAAGAGTTGCTTTAAAGCCTGCTTCAACTGTATCTGGGAAACAGTGTGGATTTTGGACACCACGGGCTTTTTCCCATCAGCCTCTTGAACCGCCTCTGGCAGCCGGATTACTTTCTGGAATTCCCCATCCTGTTCAAGCCGCTGAGCAATTGCTTCAGCATCTAAAGCAGGGGCTTTGAGCGGGGATAGATGCTTATAGCTATTAATTCCAACGATCAGGGCGTCACGACTCATCGGCGGAGGCTAACAGTAGAATTTAATACAGCATAGTAGTTGTCTACCTATGCTGCATCCCCTGTTCCTGTCGTTATCCCCATTTATTTACCTACTGTGACTCAATTAGCCCCCATCCAACTTGATGACGGCTCCATCATCTACATCGAAACGGAGGACGCTGTTACTGTGTCCTCATCACCCACATCAGAAGGAACGACCCGAACTGCCAAAGGAGTGGGAGAGACGGCGCTGAAAACCTTTCAGGCCATGCAGGGAAGCATTCGCACCTATACGGCTTACACCCTCAACGCTTTCAAAGAAATGGCGACGGCAAATGTGGATAAGGTCACTTTGGAATTTGGCGTTAAGGTGGCTGGGGAAGGCGGCGTACCCTACATCACTAAAGGCAGCGGCGAGTGCAATCTCAAGATTACGGTTGAGTGCCCTTTTCTGGACTAGCTGCCGCCGGGGGCAACCAGTCCACTGTTGAGCAATTGGGACAAACCTCTGATAGGCAAGTGATTCAGACCTAAATCGGAGGCTTCGTCTGGAACGGGGGGATGAACGGCGGCATTAGGCTTTGAGGAAACTGGCACACTCAAGCATAGTCCAAAAACAGTCCGTTTTGAGGGGCAACTGGCACAAAGTATATTTACCTACAGTTAGTTAGTAGTTTCCTGACAGTCCTAATTTTCGAGCGTTGTAACCTATTATTCACAAGACTTTCAGCCTTATGGCCCATTTTCGTCAGAGTCGGGGCCATCGGCCGAGTTACATTTGCCGATCTGCAAATTGTCTCAAATCTGCAAACAAACTTTTTCTCTGGCACACAGATATACACCTGGAACCCTTGTAAATTCATTGCCTTATTAGTACAAACGCTCACCTTGACAGGGGTACATATAGGACTTGACTATTTCAGAAATTTCTTAACTTGTCACAAATGGTATAGTGATGCTAAACTTTGAAAAGAGGATTCAGTTTTTCAGCCACTTCTTCATCCCTGAAATCGGACAAATCCATAAAATTTTATTGGAAATTAGACCAGTAAAATAGCTAGACAGCATAGTGTCAGGTATAGGGTAGCAGTTATGAAACTGAACTATGAAGAACTTCGGAGCTAACCTGGGATCTTACAAAGCCTG
>JAKSDM010000733.1 GCA_022360135.1 Pseudanabaenales cyanobacterium
CCCATACCCCATACCCCAAACCCTTACCCTTCCCTAACCCAACAATTCACCCGTCTCCTGCAAAGCATGTAACCGATGATACAGTCCTGCTTTACTGAGAAGTTCCTCATGGTTGCCGACTTCCAGGATTTGCCCTTGGTCTAACACCACAATCTTATCTGCCTCGCGCACGGTACTGAGGCGGTGAGCAATGATAATTGTAGTGCAGGTTCCCAGGATGTTTCGCATGGCCAATTGGATAGAGCGTTCAGACTCGTAGTCTAAGCTAGAGGTGGCTTCATCGAACACTAAAATATCGGGATTGACCAGCAGCGCCCTGGCAATCCCTAAGCGCTGACGTTGCCCGCCGGAAAGACGAACCCCTCGCTCTCCCACTACCGTGTAGTAGCCTTTGGGTAATAGGGGAACAAACTCATCCACCCGGGCGATTCGGCAGGCGGCTTCCACCTGATCAGGCGTGGTGTTGGGATTGCCGTAAGTAAGATTATCCAGCAGTGTGCCGTTAAATACGTCCACTTCCTGATGAACAATGGCTAAACGACGGCGATATCCGGTGATATCCAACCGGCGAATATCTTCGCCATCGATCAGAACCGCCCCTTGCTGGGGTTCAAAGTAACGGAACAAAAGCTTTACTAGAGTGGACTTGCCGGACCCCGAACGCCCTACTAAGGCCAGTGTCTGACGGGGTTCTATGAGTAGGTTGATATCCTTAAGCACTGGCCGAATCTCTGGTGAAGAGGCTTCGCCAACGCGCTCATAACTAAACGTTAAGTTCTTAAAGTGCACCTTACCCGTAAATTTGTAAGCTTTAACGGGTTCAGATTCCTTCACTAAGCTGGCTGCATCTATGCCTGAAGGCTGTTGGATAAATTCGTGGAATCGCAGCATCGGAGCATAGCGGCGAGCAAATATCTCCGCCAGGTTGCTAATTGGCTCCAGTTCAGCATAGGCCATGCTGGACACCGTCAGCGTGGTGACAAAGTGACCCAGAGAAATCTGCCCCTGCAGCGCCGCCATCAGCGTCAGTCCCAGCACCCCAAACACACAGGTTTGAATCACCAACTCTTGCCAGGTCATTAGGTTGACATAGCCTTTGTGAATAATGTGATCCAATATGGTGAACTCCCGCTGCAGCCGCTGACGCTGTCGAGCCAGTTCAACAGTCTCCGTGGCAAAGGCTTTGACCGTTTTGATATTGCTAATGATTTCTGAGGTGCGGCTCTCGGTATTCTCCATATAGCGATCTAACACCTGCTCCTTCTTGTTGAGTCGTTGGAGATCCCGCAGGCTATATCCCAAGATAACGATGAAGGAAATCAAAAACAAAGCTGCAATCGGCCAATCAATCAGCCAGATAATGCAGAAGATACCCACTACCCGAAATAGCTTGGGGATGAGTTGCCCCGCAATCTCCGGGTAAGTCCAGGTATGATTTGAGAGGCCGCGGGCAATCCGTCCGGCAATCCGCCCCGGGTTGTTTTCATCATAGAACTCCAGGGGCAAGGTAAGGAGCTTCTCAAGCACTTGGTTGGAGTGATCGCGCCGGGTTCTGAAGGCAATATCCCAGTGGAACCAGACGCCTAACCAGGGTTGAATCGGCGCTCTCATCACCGTTACCAAGAAAATTAGGCTGAGCAGGACAGCTAAGGATAGGGTCTGGTTCGCAGGTAGATTGGTCACCCCTGCGAGGGCATTGATCAGACCTTGACTCAAGCGGTCGATGGGTTGACCAGAGAGGATATTGAGGATTTGACCGATGGCGTAAGGCACTGCCAGATCAATAATTTCGAACAGGCTGCTAGAGACGATACTAAATATTGCGATCGCCTGGTAGTTCTTGTAATAGCGGATGACATCCTGAAAGTTAGCCATGATGATTTCGCAAACTTGCAGCAAAAACTGAAAGGCGCCTTTTAACAGGCCATCTTTAACGACTGGGGCAAGCCCAAGCCCTTTCATGCACTCACTAAGCGGGTAATTGAAATTTCTACGAAATTTTTACGAAATGAAAATCATTGAGATCAATGCAAGGGAAGAGAATACCAATCAAATACAACGAACCTTCATTTTTGAAGTATATACTACAAAAACTACTTTTGTATTACAAAAATAACTTGAAGTCGATTCGGCTTAAGCGAGACACGCGACATAGCCTCTAAACTGGTGGAAGTCTGTGCAATGGAGAGCTTCAATCTGTGAAAATCGTATTCTTTCTGCTAGTCGTCATCCTGATTGATGGAGTGTTGCTAGAGATTGGTTTACGAGTCTTTTTCGGCTTTGGCGATCCGCTCCTATATGTTGCCGATCAGCAGATAGGCTATCGATTGGCCCCTAATCAACGGGTGCGCCGATTCGGCAACCGCATTCAGATTAACCATTACTCTATGCGCAGCGCCGATATTCCTATAGAACGGCCTGAGCAAATCCTGCGAGTCTTGCTGCTGGGAGATTCCATCGCCAATGGCGGCTGGTGGACGGATCAATCAGAAATTCTCTCTGAATTAATCTCCCGTAAGCTAACGGCCCAATTCATTCATGACTATGAGCGAGTGGAAGTCTTAAATGCCTCTGCCAACTCATGGGGACCGCGCAACGAACTGGCTTATCTTATGCGCTTTGGCAATTTCAATGCTCAAATTGTTGTGCTGTTGATTAATACTGACGATCTCTTTGCAACAGCCCCCACCTCTATTCAAGTCGGGCGAGATCGCAGTTACCCTAACCGTAAACCGATGCTGGCGATCACAGAGGTCTTGACCCGCTATCTGATCAAACCTAAACCCATTCCAGAACTTGAGGCCGTTAAGAATGAATCGGGCGATCGCGTCGGTATAAATCTGGAAGCTATTCGGCAGATCAAAAAAAATCTTCCAGCAACCAACCACCACCTACTCGTAGCAATGACTCCGCTTCTACGAGAAGTCAGAACACCCGGCCCCCGTGACTACGAGCTGGCAGCCCGGCGGCGGCTCACAGAGTTTACCCAGTTAGCGCAAATTCCCTATCTAAATTTCTTGCCCCTGTTCAAGCGGTTTGATCAACCAGAAGACCTCTACCGAGATCATATTCATCTGAGCCCTGAAGGTAATCTGTTTGTCAGTGACCTCATCAGTGGGAAAATTGAACAGTTGCTGACTAATATGAACCAGGCTAAGACATCAACCCGGAATGAGATGTCAAACTATGAAAATGTCCCAGCGGATCTTTGGAAGGATGTGATAGAGGATCCTTGGAAATAGGAAGCGGTTAACTACTTTTGATAACTCACTTAAAGTGAGACACCCACCATAGTAAAGAAGTCAGAAGACAATGATTCTCCTGACTCCTGTATTCCTCACTCCATGAATGTGTCCCGGCTGAAGTTGTTGCTCCTGGATTATCGATCAAATTGCAACGGCTGGCGCATTCAGACCAAACAGGGTAGACTCAGTTTCTTGCCAGGCTCTCCCATCTAATGCCATCTGCTCAATTAAACTCGCCAGTCGCAGGGCCTTCAGCGCCTGTTCTCCACCAACCGAGGGTTGATCTCCACCCCGTACACAATTGACAAAATGCTCTAACTCAGCGTGGAGAGGTTCGACATTGCTAGTGTAAACCTTCTCAATCAGTCCATCTTGACGATAAAGAACTTGGCCATAATCCGTTGTGCAGTTAGCGGTTGTTTGACGATGGATCAAAATTTCATTGTTGAGAAAGTCAGCCTCAGTCAGAGAATTCTTACAATGGGCGGCAATGGTGCGGATCTTCCGATGGGTTACTTTGCTAGAGGTTAAGGTCGCAACAATACCATTGGCAAAGCCTAAGGTCGCCGTAACATAATCCAGATAACCAGAATCCGCTGCTCGACTGCCACTCGCCGTCAACCTGGCAACTGGGGCCCCCGCCAACTCTAAGAGCAAATCAATGTCATGGATCATTAGATCCAGCACGACTGACACATCATTCGCTCGCTGCGAATACGGACTCATCCGACGAGCCTCTAGAGCCAATAATTCCTCGGTTGTAAGAACCTTATGCAGTTCCTGGAAAGCCGGA
>JAKSDM010000553.1 GCA_022360135.1 Pseudanabaenales cyanobacterium
CGTAGCCAAACCTGTAGCGGTCGATTGAGTTCATAGCCTCTTCGCACAGTCTCCGCAGCTTGCCAATTGCCTGAGTGCGGATAGAGCGCATAGGTAAACGTATGAATCCCTCGGTCTGCCGTCGGGTCAGGCCAGAGGGGGGCTTTCAGCAGGGTGAGGCGAATTTGGTTGGGTTGACTGTCATAACCATATTTGCAGTCGTTCAGTAGACTCACGCCATAATCCGCTTGACTGAGGTCAGCCCAACGGAGGGCGGGGACTTCCCATTTGGCTTTTTCTTGGGGGGTTTGGGGTTGGGTGGACCGGGCGATCGCCCCATAAGGAATCTCATACGTCGCCGCCTCCGCCTGAACCGTCAAGGGGAAAGCCGCTTTCACCAGCACCTGAGATTCCTGCCAATCTACAGTGGTAGCGATCTTGAGGATAGGTGAATCCGCTTCCAGGATGTAATCCTGACAAAACTCAGAACGGCCCAGTTGTCGAACGACACGCAGACGGAAACGAATTGGCTCCTGCTCCAGCCAATAGATGGTCTTGAGTTGGGTAGGGGGCAGAGGATGCTCAGTGTAGTCCGGTGCAATGTTCCAGGCATCCCAATACTGTCCCTGATCTTGAAAGGCTTGCAACTGATTGCCGGGACCGCTCAGCACTTCCCGTTGATTGGATTTGTCGAACACGCTGGCGAGATCGCCTGTCTCAGGCGCAACTGTGACTCTTAAACAATTGTTTTCGAGGATCCAATCTGCTTCAGCAGCGGTCAAGTTTGGAGCTGCATGGAGAATCGGAGCGGTGGAATCGTTAGCATCAGGAGTCTGGGTGAGCCAGAAAATACGGTAACCAATGGAAGGGATGTTTTCGGCCAGGAAGAGTAGAGTGGCGGGTTCAGAAATTTGGGATGGCGGCGGGAGAGTGTGGCAGGCTGCTGGTTGGATTGAGAGAGGTTGTCCAGTCAGGGTCAGAATCTGCCAGTGGCAGCCAGGTTGGGGGGAATCAGGCGGGTAAATTTCAACCCGTTCAGAACGCGGCCAATTGAGGGGATTGAAGATAATGACGGCGATCGCTGATGCCTCAGGCGGCTCAGGCAAGTCAATTTGATTTGCGATCGCTTTAAAGGAATCTTGCAAAATTTGCTCACCCCTTTGCTTAACCACCGCCCAATCGCGATTAGCGTCCACAAATACTTCGGGGATCGAAGACCCCGGCAGAATGTCATGGAATTGATTCAAAAGCATTTTCTTCCAGACCGCCTCTAGCGCTGCTTTTGGATAAGTCTGTCCAGTTGTCAATGTGGCGATCGCCGCAAACAATTCAGCCTGATAAAGCAGATCCTCACAGCGCCGATTCTGTTGCTTTTGGTCTGCATGGGTCGTATAACACCCCCGATGGAGTTCGAGGTAAAGCTCGTCGTTCCAAACAGGCAAGGATTTTGGATTTTGGATTTTGGATTTTGGATTTTGGATTTGAGCCTCCCCTACTTCCCCATCCTCCCCATCTCCCCCTGCCCCCCTATCTCCTCCTGCCTGCTCAAGAAACCCCACCGCCGTCCCAAAGCCTAACTGGGGAAACAGTGGCGATCGCGCCCAGCGTCTGGCTTTCTCGAGCATATCGCGGGTGGGGCCGCCGCCATGGTCTCCCACGCCTGGGAGCCAAAAAGCTTGGTTAATGCTGGTTTTAGCTTCCCAGTCGCAGGCGCAATCGGCCATTTTAATCGGGTCGATGTCGGCGCCGATGGGGGGCAAGGTCAGACTGAGGAGTTGGGTTCCGTCGGGGGCTCGCCACCAGAACAGGGCGTGGGGAAAGTGGGTGGTGTCGTTCCACTGCAGTTTTTGGGTGGCGAAGTACTTGATACCGCCTTGCTTAAAGATTTGCGGTAGTTGCCAGCAGAAACCAAAGCTATCGGGCAGCCAGGCAATTTTGCTAATCTGACCAAACTTTTCTTGAACGTAGCGTTGGCCGTAAAGCACCTGACGGGCAATGGATTCACCGCTGACAATATTCAACTCCGGTTCTACCCAAAGACCGGCGGCAATTTCCCAGCGTCCGGCAATAACTTGCTGTTGGATTTGGGCGAATAAATCCGGTCGATTCGCTTCCAACCAGGCAAAGAGGGCTGGGCTGGAATGGGTGTAAATTAGCTCGGGGAAGTCTTGCTGCAAACTCAAGACAGATTCGAAGGTGCGCTCAGCGGCCTGCCAGGTGTCGCGCCATGGCCAGAGCCAAGCAAGATCTAGGTGGGCGTGGCCAAGACAGTAAATCTGACGATGTTTAAGCCAGTCTCCCAAAGGGCGCAAGGTGTCGCGAAGGGCGGCGAGAGATTGCTGGAATTGGCTGCGATCGCCCAGGACAGACCAGTCTAGTTGGCCGATCGCACTCGCCAATGTCGGCAGCCTTGCCGGTGCAAATTGGGCCAAATATCGCTGTAGCACAGCCAATTCATCCGCTACAAATCCAGGCTCAGGACAAATGACGTCGGCATTGTATGGAGCCTCAAAAACGAGGTGGGAATATACGAGAGCGCCATTGTCATGCCCCGGACTCAGCAATCGCAGACCCACCTTGATAGGTTGACCAGGGCTGACTGACTCCGATAAGCCAATGCGAGTGAAGCAGTCGAAGAGATCGCCCGCTTGAACAAATTGACCGTTCACAAAAATTTGGACTCGATCCGCCCACCAGCGTAGGGCGAGCTTCAGGGTTAAGCCTGCAATCGAGTATCCCTCTAAATCTGCAGGCGCCACCAACTGCTGACAGAGCCAGAGCGCTCGTCTTCCCTTCTCCCAGGCAATGTGGCGGCGATCATTCAGCTGACCCATCGGCCATTGCCGCCAGTCAAACGGGCTGAGGGCGACTTCAGGAGCCAAGTCTTGCTCATACACCCGCCAGCCAACTTGAATATCAAGCTGGCTAAGGCGGCGTAAACGGGCGATCGCACTGGCGATGGTTTGATTAGACCGCTGAGCAGAGAGGGATGACGGCATTCCTGAATTAGACATAACTTCGGTAAAATTTAAATCAGCCGCCCTTTAGACATCCTCATGACCTCTTCTCGACCCTATCAGAGTCAAGTATTCAGGTTTTTGCAAAAGCAATCTCGACGACTAACCGAGAGCTATAGTCACGCCTGGCGAAAAATGTCTCTAGGGATGACCTGGGGGGCTCAAATTGTCCTTTACCCAGTCTATGCTTTGTTTCAGTCCACCCGTCTGGTGGGTCGTCAGTTAGAACAAACCAGACAGAAGGAGACTCCCAAACTTCCATGGTTTAAGACTATCTTTGGGCGTCAATCAAACTCTCGCCTTGATCCGCCCCCTAGTGCTGAAGACCCCATCTTGAGAATCCTAGAAGAAATTCAGCAGGCAATAGCATCTAGCCATCATGACAAACTCCTGCAGTCAGGCAAGGAACAGGTTGAGTTCAGTATCGTTAACTCAGCCGCAAGTAAACTTTACCTGACAGGGGCCATCGCCTCAATTCAGGGCGTTGCAGCGCAACTAGACAATCGCTCATTGGTTTTAGTCGCCGCCGATAATACAATTCTGGATATCCTTCCTCATCTTTATCAACAGGAATTAAGACGACAAATCAGCAGGCTTGTCGCAGACTACTGGTATCAGTGGCGTCAGGCTAGAAAACATCAACGATCCAAAGTCGGAATCCTATCCTTACCCACTTCGAAAAAGGGCGCCTTACTTTCAGTTCAGCTATTTCGACAAGTGATGGCTTGGGTGCAAACAGGCCCGATCGCAGTCTCGACCAATCTCTTTCGAGAAGCCGAATTGGTCACTTTGCTGAATCCACATCATCGTCTTCCGGATTTATCATTTCCTACACTGCCTGCAGCGGTTTATGATTCATCCCCTGAGGATTTTCGAGGCGCTGTGTTTGC
>JAKSDM010000307.1 GCA_022360135.1 Pseudanabaenales cyanobacterium
TAAAGTAAGGAAGGAGAAAGATTGAGTGTTTATCTCAAAGCAGAAGAGTCCTAAGCGGATCTTGGGTGGGCGTGAAAGCGTCAAAGTTGCTATCGTGCAGATTTCACAGGCTTACCTAAATCGAGAGAAATCGCTTGAAAGAGCTTGCCAAGGGATTCAAGAAGCTGGCACCAATGGTGCGGAATTGATCGTATTTCCCGAAAATTGGCTGGCTGGCTATCCTTATTGGACAGAAGGATGGAATACTGAGCAACGCAAGTGGATCGAGGGACGGGTACGTTTCCATGATGCTGCGATTATAGTGCCGAGCGAAGATGCCGAACGATTGGGGCAAGCTGCACGGCAAGCGAATGCTTATGTCGTGATGGGTGCCAATGAGATGGACGATCGCCCTGAGGCGGATACGATTTACAGCAGTTTGTTGTTTTTTGGACGGGATGGGTCATTTTTAGGACGGCATCGGAAACTAGCGCCGACCCATCAAGAGAAAACCTTTTGGGGGGTTGGAGATGCGTCAGATTTAATTGTATTTGACACAGATATTGGACGCATAGGAGGACTCATTTGCGGTGAGAATGCTATGACCTTGGTAAAAGCCGCAATGATTGCTCAAGGTCAAGATTTTCATATCACCGTTTGGCATGGTTCCTTTGCATTGCATAAAGGTCCGACTCTGGTTGAAGATGATACTGAAGGAGTGTTCTTTGGGCAATCTCTGTCGCGGGCATATGCGGTGGAGTCTAGTGCATTTGTGTTGTGTGCTTGCTCCTGGTTTGATCCGCAGGATATTCCTGACGATTTCCCATATAAGAAAGGTGAAGCAGACTTTCGGAATTACAACCACTCAAATGGGGGCAGTACGATCATTAATCCGTTGGGAATTCCAATTGCGGGACCTGTTCATAATCAGCCGACAATTCTCTACGCCGAGTGTCACGCCTGGATGAGAAAAGCCCACAACGCCATTATGGATGCAACAGGGCACTATGCTCGACCAGATGTGCTACAACTGCTAATTCGTGATGATACAGGTTGGCGACGTGCTGGTTCCAGAGCAAAACTGACACTAGAGATGCGAGACGCTCTGCTGCGCTCTGCTGAACGCCATGATGTAGATGGAGAGAGAGTTCTGCAACTAGCGTCTGGCCAAAAAGCTGAGACTTGAGCGGTCGAACAACGCCCATGCACCCGACAGTACAAAGTTTTCTATTGTGTGCGAGAGGGGGTCTGCGGCGGGTGATGGGCAACGTTAGGGGGCTCAACTCCAGCGGCCTGCTTATAGTTGTAAAGGCTGGCGTTTCAAGAAACTGCCAGCTTTGGGGAATACGCAACTATTTTGCCGGTATGGATGAAGCAGAATTGGCAGCTCCTAAGTTCAATCAAATAAGCAGGGGATAATGATGGATCAGTCAACTAAATTTTGGGACAAAATTGCAGAACGCTATTCGAAACAACCCATTGCTGATGAAGCAGCTTACCAGAAAAAACTGCAGGTCACACGCGAATACTTTCAGCCGGATATGGAGGTATTGGAGTTTGGCTGCGGCACAGGGTCGACCGCCATTGCCCATGCGCCTTATGTGAAACATATTCAAGCAATCGATATCTCATCAAAAATGATTGAAATCGCCCAAGGCAAAGCTGACGCCAAAAATGTCAAGAATGTCACTTTTAAACGAGCGGCTATCGATGAATTCAGCCTGGCCAATCAAACCTTGGATGCTGTCTTGGGACTTAGTATTTTGCACTTACTGGATAACAAGGAAGCGGTAATCGCCAAGGTTCATCAAATGCTCAAACCGGGCGGCGTTTTCGTCACCAGTACAGCATGCCTTGGAGATACGATGAAGTGGTTTAAGATTATCGCGCCGATTGGAAGATTCTTTGGTTTGATACCGTTGGTCAAGGTCTTCACCACGAAAGAATTGGAAGACAGTTTAACCAACGCCGGTTTTGAGATTGACTACCAATGGCGACCGGGTAAAGGCAAAGCAGTGTTTATCGTGGCGAAGAAGGCTGAGTAGGGGCCATTAACATTGCGTCGACCATTTCTCGTGCTTCATGGTCTGTCCATTGGAAGAATTGCTAACGATAAACCGGCGTTTCAGATTTTATCTTGGCAAAGTGATTAAAGAGCGCTATAGCAATCCTAGATAATTTGTAAATACAAAAGGCTTTTTAGAGCCTTGCAATCCCTATTTGACAATGATCTCCGTTTCATGGGATTTACGACTGATTTAGGACTGCTATATATGGTTTATGTTAGCGTTGATGATTTAGATAAGTTCTATGAATTTCTGATCTCACTTAAGTTGGACAAATGGTTTCCAGGAGTACGATTCAGTAAACTAGAGGTTCGGCCTTAGGGAGTAAGGGAATTGCATTTTATTGATGTTGCTGGTGACTGTTGGCATTTTTCATGAATGCCTGAAGATAACAAGCATTTGCTGAACAGAGACCAATCTGCTACTTTTTATACATCCGGTTTACCCAGCCTAAAGCGCTTTGCCAGGTCTAATAAGCTCTTGCA
>JAKSDM010000515.1 GCA_022360135.1 Pseudanabaenales cyanobacterium
GCCAAGTGTCTACTGGCTTTAGAGCAGCCAGAAGAGGCTTTAGAGCTGATTGGCGCCGCCTTTGAAAGCCAAGTTCTGCCCAAAGACTATGCCGGATGCTATCTGAAACTTTTGCTCATCAAGGGGGATACAGCCGCTGTTGAGGATCTGATCAGCCATCGGGCCAAGCAGTTCTATGCGCCTCAATTGCACTGGGCAAGAGGAATTTTGGCGCTGAAAGCAGGCCAGCCTGAAGCCGCCTTAACCCATCTGAAAAAAATGGGACGGCCCGCCACTCCGGGCGATCTGCCAGCCGCTTGGATGATCTATGCTCATCAGCAATTAGGGAACTGGGATCAAGCAGAGAAAGCGCTGAGCTTAGACCGCTTCAGCAGTCAGTCGATGTTTTCGTTCACTCCCGCCTTCTCCAAACATCCTCTAAAACAGCGGTTAGCATTGGCTCAAGCACTGGAGACGGAGCAATCGCTGTCAGAGGCGGTTGACCTAGACCAGCTAGATCCGCCCCAGTGTGAAGCCGCCTCCATGTTGGAGATGCTGCGCCTAATCGAAGAAAAGAACTTTCATGGAGCGGCCCACATCGCTGTAGAGTTGGATCGCCCCTGCAAAGCCTTCCCAGAGTTTGACGCCCTCTATCGACCCCTGATGCTCCTGGCGGGTGAGCAAGCCTTACAAGAAAATCAGCCAGAGTGCGCCCAAGATTTTTGGGGTAAGGTGGTTAAGCATCCCTCCTTTGATCCCCAACTAGCGGTTAATTTGCTGCCAGTCCTGCAAAGCGAGGGCTGCCATCGCCAAAGCCTGAATTTACTGTCCCAATTGCAAGATTGGCTGAAGCAAGACGCGAAGCAAAATCCATCAGTCTGGCCAGAAAGCCGATTGCATCCGACGCTGGCCAAACTTAATTGCCTGTTAGCGGACGACTGGATGGCCACAGGTCAGCACCAGAAAGGGTTCAGGGCGCTGCGGGAAGCAGAGCGTCTCTGCCCTGAATCGCCAGACGTGATTGGTCGTCAGGGACTAAAAGCGAATATGGAGGGGCATCCCCGCAAGGCAATGCCGCTGTTGA
>JAKSDM010000550.1 GCA_022360135.1 Pseudanabaenales cyanobacterium
GCCAGAGTCATGGCAGAATCCACGGCGTCGTACATGCTGCGATGGATGTTTTTGATCTGGCGCTTGCCGATATGACCCCAGAGCGATTCCGCAGAGTTCTTGCGAGTCGAGTGAACGTCAGTGTGCGGATTGCCGATGCTGTTCGGCATGAGCCATTAGACTTCATTTTGTTCTTCTCCTCGATGGCGTCGTTTGCAAGGGAAGGCGGTTATGCGGGATATGCTTCGGGATGTGTGTTCATGGATGCTTACGCGCGGGCATTAAGGACGGATTTGAAATGTAAGGTGAAGGTGGTCAATTGGGGCTACTGGGGGGTGGGTTCGGGCGAGCGGGTGTCCGATCAGGTCAAAATGCGCTATCGGCGGATCGGCATCGAGCCGATCCAGCCCCACGAGGGCATGAAGGGCTTGCAAAACCTGATGCATGGTTCATTGGACCAGATTGCATTGGTCAAGACATCCAGGCCCTCGGCGCTCGACGGTGTGGCCATTTCGGAAGCGATGACCTGCCAAGCCGATGATCTCTCCTCATTGTTAATGCGAAATGTTTTGTTACACATGGAGACCTATGGAGTGGATGAGTTCGATGCGCCTAGACAAAGCTCAAGAACTTGAGAATATCGAGCGCCTGATCGCTGGATTGCTGGCTCGGACCTTCGCAGCGTATGGGTTCTTCCGGGAAAAGGTGTTTATGCTGGAGGGATTGAAATCCCGCGTGCCATTCAAGCCTGCTTATGATCGTTGGCTGGAGGAGAGCCTCTCCATGCTCCACCATCGAGGCTTGCTTGGGTTTGACGGGGTGCGCTACACCGCGCCAGATACAGATACACCCACGCTCAGTGAGCTTTGGGGCGAGTGGAGTCGCGCGCGCGCCAATGATAGTGGCGACAATCGAGCCCGATGGGAACTCGTGGAAATCTGCCTGCGAGCCTTGCCCGAAATTCTCGCAGGTAGAAAGCAGGCGACGGACGTGGTTTTTCCCGATGCATCCATGTCCCTGGTTGAGAATCTGTACCAAGGTAACACCGTGGCCGACCTCTTCAACGGCATGATCGCGGACGCGCTCGCGCAGCTATTAGAAGCGCGGTTGAAAACAACCGCGCCGCAGGCCGTACGTATTCTTGAAGTAGGCGCTGGCACGGGTGGAACCACCGCCGGGGTGCTGGCAAAGCTCCAGCCTTGCAGTCATTTCATTTCGGAATACCTGTATACCGATGTTTCCAAATCCTTCCTGTTGCATGCCGACGAACATTACGCCCCTGACCATCCCTACCTTCGAACCGCTTTGTTCGATGTGGAGTCGCCGCTTGAGGGACAGGGGATCGAACCCGGACGTTACGACTTTGTGATCGCGACGAATGTGCTGCACGCCACGAAAAACATCCGCCGCACCTTGCGCAATGTGAAGGCCGCGATGCGGCGAAATGGCGTACTTCTGATCAACGAGGTCAATGGTAAAACCCTTTGGACCCACGTCACTTTCGGTCTGCTGGACGGTTGGTGGCTGAATCAGGATGTTGCTTTGCGCCTCCCAGGTTCGCCCGCGCTGGCGCCCGAAGCCTGGCGGCGGGTACTCGCAGATGAGGGGTTTGATCCGGTCGTGTTCCCAGGCGAGTGGGCGCATGATTTGGGACAACAGATTATTCTGGCGGCAAGCGACGGATGGGTGCGGCAGGGCATGAGGGATGAACTATCTGCGGGCTCCACTAGGCCGTTCATTCCGACGGGGGGCGATCGCAAAGCGCCGTTGGCCGAAGCATCCTTCAGATCAAAAGCGGTTTTCTACTTCAAGCAGCTGATGGCTGCAACCCTGAAGCTGCGGGTCGATGAAATCTCATCTGCAGAGCCATTGGAAAAATACGGTATCGACTCGATTCTAATCAATCACATCAACGCCAAACTCAGGGCAAATTTCGGGGATGTGCGCAGCACGCTGTTGTTTGAGGCGCAGACCATTGACGCATTGGCTGAACATTTCATTAAGCATGAACGGCAGTCGCTCGAACAGGTCTTAGGCGAAAACGATTCCTCCAGTGAGCTGGCCATGACTGCGGTTCGTTCGACTTCTGTTGGAAGCGCCATCGCCGTGGGGCATTCTGATGACCGTCGCCCCCAGACTAGCAGTCCGGAACCGACCGCCGGAATCGCCATTATCGGTATCAGCGGACGCTATCCTCAGGCGGAAAACCTCGATGCGTTCTGGGAAAATCTGGAAGTCGGCAAGAATTGCGTGACTGAAATTCCGGCGGAACGATGGCCGTTGGATGGATTCTTTGAAGGGGATACGGAAAAGGCGGTCGAGCAAGGCAAGAGTTACAGTAAGTGGGGGAGTTTTCTCGAAGGCTTCGCCGACTTCGATCCGTTGTTTTTCGGCATCCCGCCAAGCGAGGCGATGAAGATGGACCCGCAGGAACGGCTGTTCCTGCAGGCCGCTTGGGAAGCATTGGAGGACGCAGGTCACACCCGGGCCATGCTGGCAGGCCAATACGGCGGAAGAGTGGGGGTCTTTGTCGGTATCTCTCGGACGGGGTTCGATCTGTTCGGGTCTGATTTTCAAGCGCGTGGCGGACGTTTCCAACCCCGCACTTCGTTCAGCTCGGCCGCCAATCGAGTTTCTTATTTTTTGAATATTCACGGGCCGAGTATGCCGATCGATACGATGTGCTCATCGTCGTTGACCGCGATCCATGAGGCTTGTGAGCATTTGCGTCGCGGCGCCTGTGAACTGGTTATCGCTGGCGGCGTGAATCTCTTCTTACATCCGTCGAGCTATGTTGAACTATGCGCCAGCGGCATGTTGTCAAAGGCTGGTGTGTGCAGA
>JAKSDM010000251.1 GCA_022360135.1 Pseudanabaenales cyanobacterium
AAACCCTTTCTAACAACTGGCGGGCTCAGTGGAGCGGTTGCCAATTCTTGACCAAGCCCCTGACGCCGAAGGAGGTGCCGGATTTTCAGGTGGAACTGCGTATGTTGTTAGAGGAATTAGCGCCGCTTCATAGACAAAATCTGTTTGAGAGCAAACCTGTTTATCGGCTTGAGAGCAGTTCAACTTAGGTGGGAGTGACCATGCGATTTTTAATCATTGATGATAGCGCTGTAGATCGGCGGTTTTTGAAGTCTTTATTAGAAGCTCTGGGCCATCAAGTTGAGGCTTGCGAAAGTACCTCAGGGGTGATTGAAAAATTGGCGACAGGTAAGTATGCATCGGTATTTTTGGATATTGTGATGCCTGATCAAGATGGTTACAAATTTCTGAGGAGATTGAGAGCGAACCAAAGTACGGCGACTCAACATGTGATCTTTTATTCCAGTAAGAAAACGATTGTGGAAGTCAATTATGGACTTAAACGAACCGGAGCCAATGATTATCTAACTAAGCCGACCAACCGTGAGCAGCTCGAACAAGCCTTACAAAAAATCTAAATTTTATGAATATTAATTTCTCATGAATAGTCTTACAGATACCAATACGGGGTCTCTATCCTCTCAATTCCTGCATAATCGCTTTATTCTCACCGCCGTAGGAGAGCAGCAACTGGCTTTTCCCTCTCAGTGGGTGGCTGAAGTGATGCTGGTTGAGCGATCGCGAGTATTGGCTCTGCCATTCTACGGTCCCATGCTCCTAGGCGTTGTCCACCATCAGAGCGACATCGTTCCCCTGATTTCCGCCTATTGGGTTCTACCAGAGAAACTGACTCAGACCATTCACCTCTCTCTGATGAAAGAAACTTTGAGTGTTATCCGTTTGGGGCCATCAGTGGGTGAACTCGCTGGCGTTGGGCTGGTGGTTGAACGGGTGGCGGGGAGTGTTTCAGAAGCCCAGATAGCCGCCTCCGAGTCAACCATTCGGCGACTCGATCTGCAAGATATGCCCAATCAGGTCTGGCGGCCACAGCGATGGTCGCCGAGTACAGCCCGATAAAAATTTATATCAGTGTTTAAGTTGATGCTGAGTTTTGAGGTCTGTGCTATGAGCCGAGGTTTAACCGATTACCTTCCTTGCAACTCAGGTTTTGACGAGTATTTTTAGGTTTTCCCATGACGATGACTTCACCAAAACTCGGATCGCGGTCTATCAAGGATAATCCTTCTAAGCAAGCACCTCCTTGGGAACGGTTTAGTCCCCGAGGCGCCCCCTTAAAGCAAGGCGATCGTCCCTTTTGGGCAGGGGTTCGTTTCAAGGCTACTTTCTTGGCCGTTACAGTTGGCGTTCTACCCATCATGGCAATTGGCGCAGCCGGTTATTTCTTCGCTGACCAGACCATTCGGGAACAGGTTGAACTGAGACAAAAACTCGACGCCGAATTCTTAGCGAACGATGTTAGTCGCTTTATGTTTGAGCGCTATGACGATATCCAAACGCTAGCGCGACAATCCATCTTTGCGGATTCTAACCTACGCCTCAGCAGCACGACGGCTGAAAAGGAAGAATTCTTAAATGCTTACCTTGAAACCAATGAAGAAATTTATGACAGCCTTGCATTCTTAGATACAGAGGGCTATGATATCGCGTCCACCATCTCAGAGGCGCATGGAAGTCATGAGGACGATGATTACTTCCAGGCGGCCCTAAGCGGACACCCGTTTATTTCTCGGCCCAGATTCTCTGATTCTGCAGGTGGGTTTGTGATCTATCTTGCCGCCCCGGTCAGGGATAATCTTACGGAGCAAATTGTTGGGGTTGTGCGGACCCGTGTCCCCGTCTCAAAGCTGCGGGAATTGCTTTCAGACTTTGAGAAGGTTGGTGAATTACATTTTAGCGACGCCAAAGGCTCAATCTTTCTGTCGACAGAGGTTCAAGTAGAGGAAGGGGAGGAGGGGTCTGAAGAGGTCAATGAAGAGGCGGTTGGCGTCCATCTCGCTCATAACGCCGATGATATTTTCCCTGGGTTAGCTGACTTACGTCTAACTAAGACCTCAGGGATATTGCATGTGGCTGACGCCCTTGACCAAGAACAGGAACTGCTGGGCTATGCAGCGACGTCCAGGATGGGTGACTTACCGGATCTGGGTTGGTTTGTGCTGGTGGAAACTGAGCTTGAGCAGGTATTTCAACCTCAGCAAAAATTGCAGCGAACCTTCTTTTGGGGCGCCCTGGTGAGTATGGCGTTTATTGGCGCTGTCGCCGTTGTCATTGTTAACCGAGGGCTGAAACCCATCATTGCGGCGGCGGCGGCGGTGGAGCGATTTGGCCAAGGTGATTTTAGGACTCGTTTGATTGTCCAGGGGTCTAGTGAGGTCTCCACCCTCGGCCTTAACATCAACTATATGGCTGATCAGCTGGAAGGGTTATTGAGAACCTTGCGCCAAAAAGCAGAGCAGCTGGTTCAGCAGAACGACGCCCTGTCTGATTTGGCCCAAACCGAAGCGTTGATTCAGGGGAACGCCAAAGCAACGGCCCGCGCTTGCACCGAGACAATCGCTAAAACCCTGGACTTAGAACGGGTGAGTATCTGGCTGTACAACAGCGATCGCAGCAAACTGATCTGTGTGGATCAATATGAACTGAGTCTCCAATATCACGCCGAGGGTGAAGTGCTCTATGCAATTGATCTACCGGAGTACTTTTTGGCGTTAGAGTCCGAACCGTTGATCGCCACTGACAATATTCCGGTTAGTCCAATTCACGAATTGCTTTCGGTTGAGCTGGTCTCGCCTGACACCCAAGCGATCTTGAACGTGCCGATTCAACTGGCGGGTCGAGTGGCCGGACTGATCCGCTGCGATCGCATAGGGATATCCCAATCCTGGCAAGCAGAAGAGCAATCGTTTGTGATCTCGGTGGCTAATCTGGTCTCGATTGCGGTGGAAAGTGAATTGTTGCAGCAAGAGGTGAGCCACCTGTTAGATGTGGTCTCTGATGTAGAAGAGGGTAATTTAACCACTCAGGCTCAAGTCAGCGATCGCACGACAGGGTTGGTCGCCGATATCTTCAACCGTTTGATCGAGCGACTAGGCGATGTCCTGAATCAAGTTGTCGAGGCGGCGCTTCAGGTATCGGAGGGAGCAAACCAGCAGAAGCGGCTGGCTGGCGTTGTCGCCACCAACGCTGATCAACAAGCCCAGGCAGTCACCCAGGTGCTGCACTTGACCGAACAAGCAGAACAAACCGCCCAAGGAGCGGCTGAGAAAGTGACTGCAACGGGCGACTCTCTGCGGACAGTGCGCACCACCGTAGAGCAAGGACAAGCAGCGATCACCACCCTGACTCAAGGGATTGATGTTTTACAAGCAGGGACCAACCACATCGTACAACAGATGAAAACGCTGGGGGAATTCGTAGGCTTGGCCGACCAATTTGTCCAGGACCAAAGCCAAATTGCATCGCTGACTCAGACCCTGGCCCTGAATGCTTCACTGGTGGCGGCAAGGGCTTCCGAACAACGTGACCCCAGACAATTTGTAGTGGTCGCCCGTGAGTTTGATTCCATCGCTGACCAGGTGAGTAATCTAGCCCAGCAGACCAATGAGAGTCTGATCACCCTAGAGCAGCGCAGCGCCCAAATCCACAGTGTAGTTTCTGTGATTGATGCAGATGTGCAGAGTTTGGGCGGCCTAGTGAGAGGATTCACTCAAGGTGTGGAACAGTCTAATAACGTCTTTAAAAATGTTCAAATGGTGACCGGAGAAGCCTTACGTTCAGGTGAAGCGGTGACTCAATCGAATCAAGCAATTGTCAATGCAGCCCAATCAGCAGCTCAGGTAGTGCGAGACATTGCTGACATTGCGACCAAAACAGCCGAGTTAACCCAACAGTCAAGGCTGAAATCTGAGCAAATAGACACCTTGTCTAAACAATTGTTGCAAAGTATTCAATTCTTCCAATTGCCCGCCGTGATGGTTGATCACAGTGAAATTCATTACAACGGGGCGGCAGCCGAAGAACTGGTTGAGTTTAAAGTGCTCTGATCGCTCGCCTCTATCTAACGCCGCTTATCTCAGGAATAACCTATGACGACTCTTCGACCCGATCCCAAGGCTGTTTCCCCAAAACCGGAAACTCAACAAGTTACGTCTCAGCCAGAGGCGGGTTTAGTGCGATTACAACCTACCAGCAATCAAGGTTTCAACCTTCGACACAAGCTCAGTATCCAAACCTTGGTGGCGACATCCTTCGTGGTGCAAATTGTGGCTGCAGTGGGGTTAACCGGATGGTTCTCGCTCCGCAATGGAGAGCAAGCGGTCAGTGACCTCTCTACTCAATTGCGCTCAGAGATCACCGCCCGGGTCCAGCAGCGGCTCAACCATTATTTGAGCGATCCCCATCTAATTAATGAAATCAATATCGATAGCGTTCGGCTTGGTGAGCTGGACTTTCAGGATGTTACTCGGTTGGAGCGTCATTTCTGGCGGCAGTTGCAGCTATTTCCGTCAACCAGCTACATTTACGCGGGCACGGAGCAGAACGTTTTTAGTGGGGCGGAACAAACCCCAGACGGGTTCCCCAACGTCGCCTCCTGGACGGGAGCCGATGCCTATGGCGGATTCGAAACCTTTACCACCGATGAAAAAGGCTATCGTCGAGAACGCCTATCCGTTGTTGAGGATTATGACCTCTTAACTCGTCCCTGGTATGTCGCTGCTAAGGCGGCTAGAAAACCTATTTGGGGCGAAATCTCCATTTTGGCCGCCCCTTACCCAAATGTGACTCTACCAGCGATTAGCCCCATCTATGACGCTGCCGGAACATTGCAAGGGGTATTTGCAGTTAATTTGTCTCTGCTAGCACTTGGGGATTTTCTACAGACTTTGGAAGTTGGAAAAACGGGACAAATTTTCATTATGGAGCGGGATGGTCTATTAGTGTCGACCTCTACCCCCGATCCGCCCTTTGATGATCAGCAGCAACGCCTGCTAGCCACTCAGAGTCAAAGCCCTTTGATTCAGGGAACAGCCCAGTTTCTGAATCAGACTTTCGGTGATCTCAGTCTAATCGAGAGACCTCAATCGCTTCGCTTTAAGCAGGATGGCGAACGCCAACTGGTTCAAATTACTCCCTATCAGGACGAGTTCGGTCTAGATTGGCTGATTGTTGTCGCTGTCCCGGAAGCGGACTTTATGGCCCAAATCAATGCAAATACCCACAATATCATTGTGCTGTGCGGCATCGCCCTGATCATCGCCACCCTGTTGGGAACCCTCACATCCCGTTGGATTACGGCCCCTATTGGGCGGTTGAGTCGAGCCTCTCAAGCGATCGCCAATGGGCGTCTAGACCAGATGGTAGAGGTCAATGGGGTGGGTGAATTGAAGGTGTTGGCCCACTCCTTTAACCAGATGGCCCAGCAATTACGGCAGTCATTTATGAGGCTAGAAGCCACTAACGCCGAGTTAGAACAGCGGGTCGAGCAGCGAACAGCAACCCTTCAAGCGGAAGGACGGGAATTACAGAAAGAAGTTAAATACCTGCTTGATGTAGTTTCTGCGGTAGAGGATGGAGATTTGACCGTAGAAGCCCAGGTAAGCCCTCATGCAACGGGTTTGGTGGCAGATACTTTAAACCGCTTAATCGAGCGGCTAGGCAAGATTATGGCCACAGCCTTGAACACCGCCGGACAGGTCAATCAAGGATCTGAGCATTTGGAACAGTTGGCCAACGCTGTGGCTGATAATGCTCAAAAACAAGCTCAGTCTGTCGCCCAAGTACAAGCCTTGATGGAAAATGTGAATAACCTGTCCCAGGATACCGCTCAGCAAGCCATGGCGACTGATGAAGCCGTCCAACTGACTCAAGCGGCAATTAACCACGGGCAGCAGGAAATCACCACAATGTCTACTGGGATTGGGGTTCTCCACAAAGAAACTGATCAAATTGTTAAGCGGGTTCAAATCCTGACTGAATATGTCGAATTGGCGGCTCGGTTCGCTAAAGACCAAAAGCGCACCGCCGCTCAGACCCGGGTGCTAGCAATGAACGCCTCAATGCTGGCCACTCGCGCTTCTGGCCAGCAGGATCCCGGACAATTCGCCGGCATTACTCGTGAATTTGAGACGATCGCAACCCAAGTGAACGATTTGGCCGTCCAAACCAACCAAAGTTTGATTCTCCTACAACAACGCACCGACCAAATCCAGACAGTGGTGTCTGGTCTCAACCACGACACGCAAGAAATTAGTCAGCAAGTCAATGGCTTCACCATCGGTGTGGATCAATCGCGTGAGGTGTTCAACAATATTAAGGCCGTGACTGAACGCTTGGCTCAGATGGGACAACGAGTCACTCAATCCAGTCAAACCATTGCCCAAGCCGCCCAAACGACTTTACAAGCGATTCGCGACATCTCCGTCATCACCGCCGAAACTTCAAATCGAGCCAATATCACGAAGGAACAGTCTCAACAAATGGATTTTCTGGCCCGGACATTGCTCCAGAACATTGATTTTTTCCAACTACCGCCTGATTACGGTCGGAGACTAGACTCAGCGGAACCCTCTCAACCCCCTGCGGCGCCTCTGGAGCCGCCCATTGATGACAAAGCGCCCTTCACCCCCCACTAGAGTGATGATCTTTCGCGCAGCCCTACGCGCAGCCCCTACAGATAGGCTTTTGCCCATGGAACAATAATCCTCAATTGGGAGCATTTCCTACCTTCGTAAGCGTCTGTTAAACCAGGGAGATGAATTTTCTGCTCATACCGTACCTCACGCCTGAGCCCTCATTGACTCAGCAGATTAACCGTTCATAAATATTGTTGACAGGGCAAATCATGTCGATTCCAGACGCTAATCCCCAAGTAGGAGCCGAGGCCATTGCTGAAGCTCAATTACAACAGGAGCTATGTAGCCTGTTTGCACTGGATACCCAGAACTATCTACAACAATATAGCCAGATTGCTCAACAGCTTCAGGCCTCTTCTTGGAAAACCAATATCCAGGAACTCTATCGCTGTATCCACACCATCAAGGGTGGAGCGGTGACTGTAGCGGCTGAAGCCGTCTTGTATATTGCCACAGCGCTGGAGGATCTACTGTCGGATTTGCGCTATCTGGATCCAGCCCCCCCCCTGGCGGACGGTAATCTCAGCCAAGCTTTGCTAGAGGCTGGCGAACTACTGACTGGAACTCTTGAACTACAAGGGTCACAGGAACAAACGATAGACCAAATCGAGCCCATACTGGCTCGAATCCAAACGCTACATGATCAGATACAGCGCCGATACCTGCCGCAATGGAATGAACAGAAACAACTCCACCAAGAGTTCGCTGAGCAAGGGCTCGACTTGGTAGTATTGGATTTGGAAATCGCCCTGGAGCAGTTACCTAATCAAGGTCCTATCCCTGAAGCAACCCTCGGCGCAGCTCAACAAACGTTAGCTCAACTCCAACAAGTAGGCCAAGATCTGAATTTCGCTGCGGGCTGGATCACTCTGTTGGAGCAAGGTCAGGAGTTGCTTACAGATCCAGAGCCTACTGTCTGGCGATCGCAGTGGCCACGCCTTTTCCAAGCGCTCAAGGATTGCGCCAAGAAAAGCGGAGAACCCGTCGCCTTCGAATTTACGCAGGGAGATGACGAGCTCATTATAGACAAGCAATCGTTTCCCATCGCCCCGCCAAATATTTTTCCCGCCTGGGATGAACTTGACCTCAATTCAGTTCAGGCTGGAACATTGCTGAATGAAGTGAGTCAAACAGAGGAGCTTGCCGAAGTTGGTGTATTTCTAGATGACCTTAAGTCGCTCGAAGACGCCACTTTAACCGAAGTCGGAGACTATCCAGACAGCCAGAGCCCAAACGAAGAATTCATAAATCTTACCGAAGTTAGGGACTTTTTAGATGAACTTGACCCAGTCGAGGATGTGACTGACCTCGACCCCGACCCCCCCCTAGATAGGCCGAATTCAACCGCAGAACAGGTTGATTTTTCTGGCCTAGAGGAGGTCTTCAATCAACCCAGCCAAGTTGACGATTGGGTGACGCCGACAGGGTCTGAAGCAGTTCCGGAGGCCCTCAGTCGAGCTAATGAATTGCCTAATTTAAGTCAAGTTCAAGAATTACTCGAGCAGTCCAGCAGAGCCGATAATTTTCCTGGGCCCCTGACTCAAGTTCAGATACAAAGTTCCGCCGTCAATCAACCCCACTTGCTCCAACCCGCCACCCTCAGCGGCGCCATTTCTCCCAGGCCAGGTAACCCTAGTGAAGCCCCAGAAAAGGTTAAGATCCCCGTTGCTTTGGAGAAACTCGATCAATCGGCGCAGTACTTGGTGGAGACCCTATTAACAGCCAGAACAACCCAGGGGTTCTCGCAAATTCTGCACAACCAGATTGCCCAACTCGTTGCGCTCGCTCAGGAAAGTGCTCAACACCTCACCCATCTGCGGCAGATTCAGGATGACTATGCCCTTTTAGATACACTCAGGACCGCAACTCAGGGGCCGACCCCTGAACGCTATCGGCAGGGATACACCACGATCAATCGCCTGCTGGAGACCAGTCTACGCTTGTCAGAGTTAGGAGCGGAGGCAGAAAAAACCTCACGGCAAGCGATTGAGAGCCTGCAGGATTTAGATGGCAGTATTCTGCAGCTGCAAAATACAGTCGAGGAAAGTCGGCTGGTTCCCTTCCAAAATTTAGGCTTCCGAGTCAGGGCGATTCTTCGAGATCTGACCACTCGATATCACAAGCCAGCTCAACTGACCATTCAGGGAGAACAAATTGAACTTGATGTCGGCACTGCCCGCAGCTTGGAGCCCGTCTTATTGCACCTGATTCGCAATGCCTATGATCACGGTCTGGAAACGCCATCCGAGCGAATCGCCCAAGGTAAATCAGAACAGGGGTCAATTATCTTATCCCTACAGCGCCATGGGGATAGCTTCCTGCTTGATCTAAAAGACAACGGTCGTGGGATTGACGCCAAGGCGATTCAGGCTAGAGCAGAATCGCTTGGATTACCCCTAACCAGCACTCAAACCTCTGATGAACTCCTAGCTGTGATTTGTCAACCTGGCTTCAGCGCCTCGACCCAAGTGAATGAGATCTCGGGTCGAGGGGTTGGCATGGATGTGGTAGCGGCTCAAGTTGTTCGATTAGGCGGACGGCTTAGCCTCGAGACTACCCCCGGCCAAGGGACAACCTTTCACCTACGATTCTCGGTCCCTCACTTGCTAGTGTCCTGTCTATTACTGCAGGCTGGCGACCTCATCTTTGCAATTCCCACAGAAGATATTAAGACGACGGCCTTATTGGAGAGCTTGAACGCTACTCAGACAAAGGATGTCAGTTATGTGTTCTCGTGGACCATAAAGGATGAAACTGGAAAGACCCCTGCTATCGATCTGCTGGAGTATTGGCAATACCACTCTACCCCTCGCCCACTAGAAGAAACAGCGATTTGCGTTTACATCCATTCTGAGGAAGCCTCAAAAGGGGTTTGGTTGATTGCTGATGAACTGTTGGGTCAATCTGACCTACTGATTAATCCATTGCCAGCCCCACTAGCAGCGCCGGTTGGATTAATGGGCATGAGCTTACAGACTAATGGAGCCTTAATCCCGGTTCTAGATGCGGCCATGTTGGCGAAACAGTTGCTGAGCGATCCCTTTAAGGCGCCGACAGAATTGACAGATGAACCCTCAGACCTTGAGGTTCAAGTGGTGGATCGTCTGACTCAAACTATTTTGATTGTGGACGATGCGGCGCTGATGCGGCGACGAATTGAGGCTAGTCTCACGGCCTATGGCCATACCACCCACACCTGTGCTGACGGCCGAGAAGCTTGGAGCTGGCTGCAAGCGAATTCCAGTCCTCGTCTTATCATCACTGACATTGAGATGCCAAATATGGATGGCTTCACCCTGATCGATCGCTGCCGACAAGCAGGCATAACCGCCCCGATCCTGGTGATCTCTTCACGGTTGGCGGAGGAATGGTTTGATGAAGCCAGGCGGTTGGGGGCAAATGATTATTTAACCAAAGGATTTTCCACCCTGGAGTTAGTCAAAAAAGTAACCTCTTTGGTAAGACCCAAGCTATCTGTCTAAGAGCTGACTACAGACCATTCAATCGGCAGCGGAAATTTTACATCGCCAACCAAAATCCAAAATCTAAAATCCAAAATCCAAAATCCAAAACTGCCTCCTGAGGCTCGATCCCCAATCTTCCAGCCTCGATCCTCAACCCTTAATCCTCAGCTCTGTTGATCGACATCACACTCTCCCAGAAAAAGAGAACTAGAATGATAAGCGGAAATGCTTAACATTTCTTAAAATCAAGATGTAGTGTACGCACACTGGGGGAATGACAGCCATTTTGTTGGGTAGCTTACCATTTCCAGGTCAGGGAGGCGATCAGCTCATTAGTAAAGCTGTGAGCACGGCTATCGTCGCCCTGTTTAAGCGTACAGGCCAGCTTGAAGCGACTGTACGGGCGGTGCCTGTGGCCAAACTGCTGCAGGGCGGTATCGATGGCTTCGACTTTATCGGCAAAGGCATGTTGATGTACAACGGCCTACGTATCGAAGCAATGGAACTTTATCTACAGGCTGTTTCAATTGATTTTGGCGCTATTTTCAAAGGTCAGGTGACGCTCAGGCAGCCAACTCAAGCGACCCTGCGGGTTGTCTTAACCGAAGCAGATCTGACCACATCCTTTAATACCCCTTTCGTGGTGGAGAAGCTCCAGCGCCTTCAGCATCAGGGGAACCCACTTTACTTTAAAGCAACGCAGATAACCCTGAATCAGGATAAATCCCTGCGAATTCAAACCCAGATTCGAATCGGTGACTCAACTGAGTCTGTTGATCTGGATATGACAGCTCGCCTGCTGGTCGAAGAACGGCGCCGGATCCAATTTGTGGATGTTGACTATGGCGGGGATGCAGCCGCTGTAGAACTCGGGCGAGCCCTGATCGATCATGTCAACACGCTGCTCGATCTGGATAAGTTTGCTCTGGAGGGTACACAGCTCCAAATTGATCGAGTGCGCTTGGGCAGTAAACAATTGGTGTTTTATGGAACTGCTCAGATTGATCACTTTCCTCAGCGCCAAGCTAACGCTGTAGGTTAAGTTCCTGGAATGGCTCTGAGGCGGGGTCGATGACTACACTGTTTGGGTGGGTGGGTTCGCCATTGATTTCTAATCGATAGGTCCCCGGTTGTAATCCATCTAGGTAATATACCCCTGCTCCATTAGTGATCGACAACCGCCGCTGTTCCGAATTGACTTTAATGGCTTCAATCCTGGCTCCAACAATCGGCTCACCAGTTGCATCACGAGCGACGCCAGTAAATGTGTAGGATCGCGTCAGGGGAATCGAAATGGGGGTATAGCCGCCAGCGACCACCTCAACCGCATAGGCTTTTATCGGAGTTTGCCAGTCTAGGGGAAAACCCGCCGGATCGAGATCCAGTCGGTAGACGCCAGGAGCGAGTCGGACGATGACTCGGTCAGCTTGAACGTTGGGGCGAGAAGATTGAATGGGTTGATTATTGAGGATAAAGAGTAAGTCAGCAGTTTCGGTGTAATAGTCTTCCCCGACATCTGGCTGACCATTGTTGTTATAGTCAAAGAATGGCTGTAACAATAATCCCCCCTGACTACGGAAGCGATCAGACTGGCGATCGCCGGGAAAGCCTCCCTGCTGAAAATTAGCGCTGCTTATCACCTCAATACTGAAATTGCCCCCCCCCGAGGAGAGGGATGCCCCTCGATAGCGCCCTCGCAGCTGGAAGCCTGGTAGAGCAGCTGTTTGCACTGAAGCAATTAACCCTGAACCTTGGGAGCTAATGCCGTACCCCAACTCGGTTTCCCAGAGAAACTGGCCATCGGCTGTCTGTTGTGGCGACCGATAGCGCCAGAGTCCCGTCAACAGACTATTGTCAGAGTGGCCATTGAGAGTGGCGTAGCTTAAGCTTAGAGAATGACCAGTTCTAAGAGAGCTACTATCCGACAAACTATAGATCAGTTCCGAACGGACGCCGCTTTCATTGCCAAGCTGAGTGAGTTCCAGCTTGTCCAGGCGCTGACGCAGATTCCAACGCAGCTGATTGTGTTCGTCTAGCGTCATTCGAGCAAAGGTAAACGAACCACGATTACTCCGGGAAAACTGGGCGCCAACAGCATACCCTGACTGACTATTGTAAATTCCCGACAGAGTAATACCCGGAAATGCTTGCCAGTCAAGATTGAGGCGATTGGAGGCGCGATTGCGGTTGAATCGAGCCCTGATGTTAGAGGTAGGCCGAAAAAACACGTTGGCGTCCACATCCCAAGTACCTGCTTGATCCGGTGTCAGAGCAGAAACGGCAACCTCTAGCGGCAGTTTGTCAGGTTTGAAGAACAGTTCGGCGAGTCCTCTAAATGTCTGGTCATAAACTCCTCCGAGCCCCACCGTCAAAGTTTCAGAGACTCCCCACCGCTGAGCGACGCCGCCACGCAGATCGGTAAACTCTTCGATTAAGTTTAAATGGGCGGACTGCTGCCTGCCTAACCCGGCTGAGAAAATCGTGGCGGAGGCTCCTACTGGAATTTGCCCACTCAAGATAGAAAAGGTCGCTGCCCGAATTTCTGGGTTGGCAGTCAGACGTCCCTCTGGATAGAGCAAAACCTGATAGCTTCCTCCACCCAAGTCTTGTCCTCCGACCGGAAGGGATTCGAAGCGATAGACACCGGAGGAATCCACCAGCACTTCATCCAACACCGAATTGCCCAACCCTTGGACGAGTTGTACCAGTGTACCGGGTTCCGCTTCGCCAATCAGAGTACGGTTGAGTTGACCGGTCTGTAACCGTTGCGTTGGATTAAATCCACTGCCTTCAAAGGGGGCGGGGGGCGTGAACCCCTGACGTTGAATCGTGGTCACTCCCCAATACTCACTGCTGCGGCTGTCCCAAAAGGTTGACTGCGCCCCAATTGCATAATCTGCAAATGGCGTCTGGCGCAAATACTGGGCTTCAGAAATAGCCCAGGTACTGGGTTCACCTAGGTCAACTTGGTTGGCGCCAACATACCAACTCCCCCCTAGAAAGGTTCCCACAGCCTGAAGGGTGCTCTTAAAACTAGAATTCGTCGCAGGAGAACCGCTAACTGCTAATTGGTGTTCTACAGCAGCGAGTGTAAGGTCAGGGGCGGATATCTCGGGGAGGCCCTCCAGCAACACTGGGTCTGGTGTTGTGTCACCCTGGCGATTCACCGGATTAGCTACGCCAGCATCGATCACAATCGCATACTCCATCAGATCAAACTCGACGGGAAGCCCCAACAAAGTCCGGATCTGCTCAATCGACAAGACTGCCCCAAGTTCTGGATCTGAGCTAATCTGCTGCGGATCAATGCGGGTTACAATCAAGGGCGATCGCACCTCTAACTGGCCATCTTCCAGGTGGGTGACGACCAGACTCAAGGCTTCCACCACAGCGTCAAACGGCACTAACCAGTTAGCAAAATCAACCGCTTGGGCGCCATCTTCTCGACCCCGCACCAACACACTGAAGATAATATTGCGGTTGCCTAGGTTAAGTCCGACCGGCAGCAATTCAAATTCAGCCACCAGCTCAGTCTGTTGCGAAAACTCTGGCGTAAGAGACGACTCTGGAGTGATGAGATTTGGAGCGGTTGGCGTGGCAATGTCTGCGGTTAAGGGACTGCTGGCCGCAGATAGTTGGGAGAAAGCCTGAAGGGAAGCTTTGTGTTTGACGACTTTGGCTGCTACGAGATGAACTGGATTTGGAGGGCTCAGCGGCGGAACGAGAGGGAACATGGGATGGACACAAGGCTATTGAGCAGCAGTTGTCCGATTGGGAATTATCAGTTCAATGCTAAAAGGTTGACTATTCTCTTCATTCCATATCAATTTCCCAGTCAGTTGATAGGCTCCAGCCGCAAGGGAGAGTTCTTCAGAAATCTCTAGCGTCAGCTGTCGCTCACTTCCAGCGATCACCCCCGACGGCGGAATGTTGCCCGTCGCCACAGTTACGCCTGCTTGTCGGAGTGTCCAGGCAGCTGTGGGGCGAGCTGAAGCTCCGCCACGGTTGGCGACCAAAATCTGGGGCTGATTCAGGGCTGGGTTCCAACTGGCGCTCTCCACCGTCAGCTCTGGGGCGAACGCGCCTTTGCACACATAGACTGTCGCCCCAATCCGAGCAGTAACCCCTACATTGACGCCGCCACTGCTGACAGTAGTCTCCTCCAGAGATTCTGTAAATAGGACAGCGCGATATTCTCTATCTTCAAGACTGGGGGGGAAACGCACCACAAAGCGCACTCGCCGCGTCACGCCGGGAGGAATCACTAACTCTCTGGGAGAAAACTGCAAGTACGGCGCCAGGTTGCTAGGACTCTCTTCTGGCAGGATCTGAAACCCAGTCTCAGGATCATAGGTGAAGGGTTCAGCATAAACCCGCGCCCGAAATTCTTGGTTGCTGGTGTTGCGGACGTTAATTACCCCTTGGGTTTGTCCTCGTTCGGCTTCAGCTTCAATCACGAGGGGAGAAAGCCCCACCTGGGCCTGCGCTGGGCGCTGACCTAACATCAATGTTGCCAGGGTTAAACAACTCAACCCCAAAATCGCGCCCAGTTTGGGCGCTAATACCATCCGTTTTCTCTGGTTTGTTCCAGTCGTCATTACTCGATTTAATTAGTAGTAATGCAAAATCATTTACACATGAAATTCACTCAAAATGTGCTCTTGCCGCGAGTCATTTTGAAAATTAATTCTGACGAGGTACTTATCCTATTGATAGGAACCTTAAACATCTGAACTAGCTATCTCCGGAAAAAGCATTTCATCGAATGGGGAAAGGGAATGACAAGATATTTTCCGGATATGTCTACTAGGATTCCCTCGGAAGCTTCTATGTTCTCGTTAACGCTCCACATTTTTGGATAGGCAGTTAAAGATCAGGGATCTGCTGTTAAATATTGTCCATAGGTGCAGTAGGGGCGCACAATTGTGGCCCCTACTTCGGCCTGTCATTTATCCGCACTTCCCTAAGCGCTAGGGTGCTTATCCTTAACTGCCAACTGATTTCCCCCTGGCAAGTTTCTGGCAAAGCTAAACAGTCTAGAAATCATAGATTCTACTCGCAGAGATCCCTTTCAAATCTATGGATTAGATCTTAAGGAACAACAGTCAGCGTCACCTGAAAATCGTAAGTCCCTGCAGCCAGAATATTATTGTCCACATGAGTCATTCTGACTTCAAGATTATCGGTTCCGGCGTTGGTGAGCGCCAAAGGAGTGCTGGGGGTTC
>JAKSDM010001297.1 GCA_022360135.1 Pseudanabaenales cyanobacterium
CCACTGAGGCCGAATGGGAATACGCCTGTCGGGCCGGAACCACCACGCCGTTTCACTTTGGGACCACCCTCACCACCGATTTAGCTAACTATCGGGGGACTGATTGGGATTATGGCGGCAAAATCTATAGTGGGGCTTATGGTGTGGGGCCACATGGCGTCTATCGAGAACAAACCACTGACGTGGGAATCTTTTCACCCAATCGGTTTGGTTTATACGATATGCATGGTAATATATGGGAGTGGTGCCAAGATCTATGGCATGATAACTATGGTGATGCCCCCAACGATGGCAGCGCCTGGTTAACCCAAACAAATGAATCTTTTCGTGTTGCGCGGGGCGGGTCGTGGACCTTCCTCCCGGCAACTGCCGTTCCGCCTATCGCAGCCGCAACGCGCCGGACAGCCGTGGCGGCAACCTTGGTTTTCGGGTGGTGTGGGTTTCTGTGTGAGGATTTTCCCTTTACCCTCTTTCCCTTTTACCCTTTGCGGATTTTTCTCTGTACACTTTTTAATATTTCTTTGAGATATTTAATTTTCTCTTGTTAGCGCGAAGAGCTTAAAATTTTTTTCCGATTTTGGCGCTCACAGTTCCCCTATACTGCTGATACGCTAGCTTTCTCACTTTGTGAGACCTCGGCGGTGGGACATGGCATACCAGCAGATGCGGGGCGGGTCGTGGAACAATCCTCCCGACAACTGCCGTTCCGCCTATCGCAACCGCAACGCGCCGGACAACCGTGGCAACAACCTTGGTTTTCGGGTGGTGTGGGTTTCTGCGTGAGCACTCCCGGCTGTCAGAACTGATGGAAGGGATTTCATCGGGCGTACCCTCGGGAGTCCAGACCTGTTCCAGTGAGGTTGGCGACAGCCTCCGCAAATCAACCTGAGTCGGTTAGCTTGGTAGGTACGCCGAAGAGTTAACCGACTCTCTCAGTAATTGACCTTTTTCGCAAACAACCCAGTCTGAATTGGAATGGGTGTTGACCAAGAACAAATTCAATCGGTATGTTTCTTTAGAAAAGCGACTACAGTTAATTGCAGCGCTCATTTCCCGATCTGAATTGATTGAAATCACCGAAACTATTAAGATCTGTCGTGATCCTGTGGATATATCTCAGTGAAAGCAGGGTGTAGGGTATAGGGGGGCAGAGGATAGTCCATGTCAATCAAAGCTGCTATAAATACTTTCCTCTTATCAGAGTTCATTAGTCGAGCCACTGACTGAATACTAAACACTGAGCGCTCATTTAACTCCTAACTCCCGTTACCAAATCCAAAATCCAAAATCCAAAATCCAAAATCCAAAATTCAAAACCTTTATCGTTCATCATTCATTCTCTTTCCCTCCCTTACCCCCTTACCCAAACTATGCTCACCCCCATTCAGGTTGTTGGCATTGGCCTAGATGGAGCGGCGGGACTTTCTGCATCAGTGCGAGCCATTGTCGATCAGGCGGATTTACTGGTGGGCAGCGATCGCCATCTTGCTCACTTCCCCGATCATCCGGCGGCGAAGTGGGCGCTGAAGAGTTTCAAGTCCTTGATTGATCAGATTCGCCGCCGTCTCTCCCAGTCAGATTCAGAGATCATTGTGGTGCTGACATCTGGGGATCCGCTGTTTTTTGGCCTAGGACGGTTGCTCTTGGAAGAGTTACCTGCCGAGTGTCTAACATTCCATCCCCATACCAGCGCCATCCAACTGGCCTGCAGTCGGATCAAAGTTCCTTGGCAAGATGCCCAACTGGTCAGCACCCATGGCCGTTCACTTGACAGACTAATCCAGGTGCTCAAGCAAGGCGCAGCAAAAATTGTCGTGCTCACAGATGGTAAAAATACGCCCAATGCGATCGCCAAACTTCTATTAGAACTGAATTTATCCAGGCAGCATCAAATTTGGGTGTGTGAAAACTTGGGAAGTCCTGATGAACGAGTTCAATCCTTTGCACCCGAAGCGGTAATAGACCAGACCTTTGCACCCCTAAACGTAGTTGTCCTGCTGGGGCGGACAACGGTAGAGCTGGAATCGCTAGATGCAGATAATTTACCCGCATTTGGATTGCCGGATTCATTGTTTTTGAGCTTTCGAGACCGACCTGGACTGATCACTAAGCGAGAAGTTCGTTTGCTGATTTTGGGGGAACTCGCGCTTCGTCCCGGCCAAATTATTTGGGACATTGGCGCTGGAACCGGATCAGTCAGCATAGAAATTGGGCGGCTTTATCCTCAATCTAAAATTTTCGCGGTTGAAAAAACAGCCATTGGCGCCTCACTCATTCGACAAAACTGTCAGCGTTTTCGAGTGACTACCATTACCGCAATTCACAACAGAGCCCCTGAGGCGTTAGCGGACTTACCCTCACCTGATCGAATTTTCATCGGCGGCAGTGGCGGTCAACTCCAGCCCATTCTGGAAATGTGTGGCGCCCAACTCAAGTCAGGCGGAATTCTGGTGTTGGCGATCGCCACACTTGAACACATGAACTCAGTGTGGAGTTGGCTTGAGCGCCAAACTATGGAACCCAACTCAACCCACTGGCGCCATCGACTCCTGCAAGTACAACTATCCCGATCCGTATCGGTCGCTTCATTAACCCGGTTTTCCCCACTCAATCCGGTAACCTTGGTGAGGTTAGAAAAAGCGGCAGAACGGAAGATTTTGGAGTTTTAGATTTTAGATTTTGGAATTTTAGATTTTAGATTTTGGATTTTGGATTTTAGATTTGATCTCCCCCTCCTCCCTATCTCCCCCTCTTCTCTATCTCCCCCTCCTCCCTATCTCCCTCTCCTCCCTATCTCCCCCATCCTAGCCATCTACCCATTAACTAGAGCCTTCCCAACCCAAATGACTGCAGCGGTTCCCAGCAGCAGCAATATCGTCATCAGTCCAGCCAGGGGTTGACCGGGCTTTCCGATCATCCATTCAGGTCCTTTACCCGTTTGGATAGTCGCCTCAGCCGTATCTAAACTGGCAATCCCCCAAATCCAACCCGTGTGCAATCCCCAAGCCAAACCCAGGCTCCCGTCGCCAGCCCAACGAGCTAACACCAAGACCATACCCATTAGCCACAGACCAGGTAATGAGGGAACATTTTCTTTGCCTTCCCAAACCAGGTGCAGCACGGCGAATATCAGGCTTGAAACTGCAGCCATTACCCAGGGGGAGTACGCTTGCAGCAGCTGGTTGACCAAGAATCCTCGAAAGACCAACTCCTCCGTCAAACTGATCCATAAGGTCAGGAAAAGCAGGGGCAATGCGATCGACTTCAAACTGGGAATGGGGTCAGATTCTGCTACGGTTTGAGCTTTCTCAGTCGCTGCTTGATCGCAATTGGAGCGGGTGGAACGCCATTTGATCCAACCTAGCTGCTTTTGTATGGCTACAAAGAGCCCTAAACCGAGAATAGCTAAACCGATCCCAAGCACTAAAGAAATACCCAGAGATCTTTTCCAAGCCAAACCATAATCGCTAAAAGGAAAGCCCTCTAACTGCGCCAATCCCCATAAGATAAAGGGGGCAATCAAGTACAGAGAAACGAGTAGGGGTAATTTCTGGCTAGGAGTAGCGGGTTGGGGAGGTCTCCATTTAAGTGAGATCGCCAATGGAATCGCAACTGGCAACCAGAGAAGCAGCCAAACGAAAAAGAAAAGCAGTATTTTTGCGATCGCCGACGCTTCCACTAAAGCGACCCATATGCTAAATGAGTGAAAAATAGCAATCACAAAACTAAAGCGGCAAACTAAACCGCCATTAATACAAAAAGCTATATTCGTGAGACTTAGTCGTCGTCGACACCTGTATCGATTTGAATCAGGTGGATATGTTTATATCCGAGTTTAATCTCAAATTCGTCACCGGGCTGGAGGCCCATTTCTTGAGTATAAGTTGAACCAATGACGATTTGTCCATTCTTATGGACACTGACTCGATAAGTGGGTTCTCGACCTCTTCCGTCCTTTGCTCCCTCAGGGCTCAGGCTGATGCCTCGCGCCGCTAACAGGGCATTGTAAAAGTCCGCCAAATTGACCCGAATCTGCTTATCTTTCGTAACGCTATAATAACCGCACTCCTTAGCCCTTTCCTTTTTAGGCAGATGAGATAGTTCGTCGAACCTTTTAAGAAGAGCCTTTCCCGTCAAAGGCTCCATTTTGGTGTCAGCCATTTCCTTAGAAAATTCCTTTGCTTCCTACATTCTGAACAATAATGACAGACCACTCTAAATTTTGGAGTTCGTTAATATAGAGGTTTACGTTATGCACGCTAGGCCCGCTGATATTTAATAACATTTTTGAAGAAGTAGCAAAAAATAGCCAATAAAATATGGAAATCTACTTAACTATCTATGCATATCTAAAATCAGTATAGTTCACCTTGCAGTTGATTTTTATTTCTTGAAAGGGGGGAGATGGAAATAGGGAGACCCTAATCAGCCCCTTAGATTCTTCTGTAGAGATGAATCATATCACAAAATAAATTGGGCCTGTCAACCCAATTTATTTGGGTTTTATAGACTTCTTTGGGTTTTATCGATTTAGCGAGATTAATTAAGTTGAGTACTTTGATCGGTTTCATACCAATTCCGTATGAGATTGCACAGAATGGGTGCGCCAAAACCTTGCTGGCCATAATTTTGTTCTATGCAGGTTCAAAAATAATTGGTATCACTTGGGTGACGCCGCAGATCACCCTCTCTACCAAGGCGTAGCTCTTTTCGATGGAGGCTAAATGCTTATGTGCTTCGGTAGATTCTCTATCGAGTCACTTCCTGATAAATTGTGCGGCTCTGCCGCATAAAAACTTAATTTTCTACAGCCCGACTCCCGACTCACTATTTTCAAGCTAGAGTAGGCAGATGATTTAATAATTTTTTCTCTAAAAATTAGGAGATCTTGATTTATTTCTCTATTTGGACAAATATTTTCTGCAGCCTGGGTATGCTGAGCGCTTTAAGAACGGTTTAAGCCCATTAAGTTTCTTAGTATGCCGCCGTTTAATCGACGCTACTTCCAGATCATGCCGTCTTGCTGAATGATTGGAATAAATACTTAGCCCTGTTTGATTCCTCTTTTCAAGTGGATTACTCGGCAATGCAGTTGGGGCGGTCGTCTTCCAAAAGTGAATAGTTAGAATAATCTTATATTGGCCGCCTTCCCTATACTGTTGAATACAGGTGAATGTAGGAAAATGAATTCTGAATCTAACCTTTCTGAACAGCAGCCAAGTTCCGAGTTAACCTCTGGTCAAGTCGCCAATCAACCAGAACCTGCTTTCGGCTGGACTGTTTATGCTGAACAACTGAATGGCCGCTTTGCCATGGTAGGGTTCGTAGCGCTACTGCTGCTAGAACTGATTACTCGCCAAGATTTTTTCACCTGGCTAGGCTTGTTCTAATGACTAGTCGCCTAGAACAGATAAGCCAGTCTGACTTTAATGGGCCGTCAGGGTATAGAACCCTTGTCCTGCCGGATCAAAGGAATTAGCGATAATGCGATAGGTTCCATCCAGAGGCAAGGTGAAGACGATTTGCGAGTTGTAATCGCTGCCGCTAATGTCATCATTTTCAGCCAGTAAATTACCCGCCTCGTCTACCAATAATAGATAGGGGTCAAAATCTTGGCTTTGGAGCGAGATCGTCACTTGCTGGCCTGCTCTACCCGAGAAGGGATAGGAATCAAAGAAGCTATTGTCGTTAAGAATGGGGTCGCCTGGACCTAGGGAGCCTTGTTCTTGCAGGATATACTCAATCGGTGTTTGGGGAAAGCTGGCCAAATCAGTGACGCGGATTTGATAGCTTCCTAACTCTCCGGCTGAATAGGAGTTCGCCAGGATCAGATAAGTGCCTGTAGAGGGAAGTATTGTCGCCAGTCTGGCATTACGCCCCCCGGCGCCGTTATTATCATGTCCAAGGTCATTACTATCTGGTGTCAGGACAATCAGATAGGGATCTATCTCGTTACTCACCATTTCAATCGCGATTTGTTGGCCTGCCCGACCTTCAAAGGTATAGAGGTTGAAGAAACTATTGTCTACTGGCAGAACATTGCTATTCTCATCCAACCTTCCGGTTACAGTTGGACCATCAATAGCGAGCGCCTCAGCCTCTCGATTCGATCGCCGCAGTCTTGGACCCGTTGCAATTTGAGCCGCAGTGCCTTGTTGAACAGCAGTAATGAAGGGTTGTACCTCGTCGGTGGCGATCGCAAATCCAATGCCGATATTGCCCGAATTCTCAGACGTTGTAAAGATGGATGTGTTAACCCCCACCAAATCCCCGTTGCTATTGAGCAATGGGCCGCCAGAGTTACCGGGGTTAATGGCTGCGTCGGTTTGAATTAACCCCCGAGCCGGATCTATTCGACTGACAATGCCGACGGTAAAGGTCCCTTGTAAGCCAAAAGGATTACCGATGGCAAAAGCCCGCTGACCCACTCTTACAGAACCGGGCGATGCAATACGGATAGTCGGAAAATCACCCTCTCCACCTCGAATCTGCACAGCCGCCAAGTCTAATCCCCGCTCTCCGTAGCCCACAACGTCTGCTTGAAACTGCCGACCATCAGCTAATCTGACGGTAACTGTACGGGCATTGCCTAGGACATGGCCATTCGTTAACACAAGACCATCAGACGTAATAATGCTGCCGCTTCCGGCGTTATCCCCAGCATCAATTGCGACGACAGCTGGACTCGCTTGCTGATATACCTGAATACTGATTTCCTCATTAACATCCTGAGCCCAGGCTGGCTGAGGATTACCTTGCCGCCAACCGTTAGGTTCTAGCAACTCTATTGGGATAATCGCACTGACAGCATTGAGCCCGACAGCAATACTGACCGCTAGAATGCCTGAAGTAGTCTGAGTTAGGAATTTGCAGCTCATACTCACAGCGGATTTCGATTTTTAAACTTCTTTCATAAAGATACCTAGGGACTCCGATAGATTCCGGCTGATCCCAGGTTTCTTAACTCAATACTTACGTCAAGTATTGTACTGAAGTTGGAAGGTTCTGGCTGGGCGAAAATACTCGATCAATGGTAGTCCCTGCAAAGCAATAGGAGATACGAAAGATAGGGGTTACAGGACTCGAAATCTGAGTAATACTCTGGAGCAATTTGTGTTGTTCTTCATTGCTAGCTTGGTTCTTTCTACTTTTTTAGACAGCCTCTCTTAGTTTTGAGCCATCCCCAGGCAATTCAAAGGATATCAAGGAGACTGTTCTCACGATCCGCTGGGGTTAACAGAATCAGGCGTTGTCGTTGCAGCGATCGCACCGCCTCTAAACTACTCTCTATCTCCTGCAATAACGCTTTCACAGTTTTTAAGGACTGTTTCAATGGGGGCTGATTGCTATCACAGGCCAATAAAAACTGCCATTCTGACGGTTGCAGTCTAACAATTTGATAGTCCGGGTTAAAAAACTGCGGGCTATCTCGCCAGTTTTGTAAACAGGGGCTGGGTTCAGGAATGGCTTTTAGGAGTCGATCATCGTTTTCCCAGGTTTGCCGGGGTAGGGGCGGACGGGCCAGAAAAAATTCGTAGTGGGTAATGGCTTGGGGGTCAAGCAGTTCAATCAGCCGATAGCGCTGGCGATCGCTCAAAGTTTGGGTTCGCTCCATCAGCTTAGGGGCTTGGCCAATCAAACGCTCCAGGTTCCAAAGGTGGGGATTAGACAAACCGATAAACTCAAGCCCCGACGCCTCGATCAACTCAAAAACGGTGTTGATATTATAGTCAATTTCCTGGGGATGAACGTACATATCGGCAAAGTAGCCATCCAGATGATTTTCTAAGGACCACCGTTCTTGATCCCGTCGGCGCAACCGATTGTCTTCAGGTAATGCGGCAAATAATTGTCGTCCCACCTGAACCCCATCTTGGTAATCACCGCGTTGTTCACCTTGCAGTAGGGCGATCGCCTCTTGCATCAACTTAATTTCCCAGCGGCCTAGTTCACCATAGACAAAAATGTGCATCAACCCCCCGGGGGCCAGCTTTTGGGCCAAGGCTTGAATGCCGCGAATCGGGTCAGGGGTATGGTGCAGCACCCCCACACAATTAATCAAATCAAACTCACCCGGCAGTTGCGCCACATCAAACAAACTTAGGTGATGAAACTCAACCCGTTCCGCCCCTGACTTCTGGCACCGTTCTCGGGCGACATCCAAAGCCCCAGCGCTTAAATCAATGCCGACAACCGCAGCTTCAGGGTTTAGATGCACCAGATATTCGGTTCCCACCCCCGTGCCACACCCAGCGTCCAGAATCCGGACATTTTGCCTGAATGGTTTTTGTCCCGTACAAAAGTTATAGGCTGTCAGCCAATTCCAGCGCCAGTTATAGCCTGGGGGCGGTTCATCGAGTAAGGGTTCTGGGGGAAAGGGGTAGGTATTGTAGAGACGGGCGACGGCGGCGCTAATGGCTTGAGAATCTGACATAGATTGCTTGGGAAGTTAGGTTGGAAAGTGTACGCTTAAGGTCAATTGTCTCAGCAAACCCAAGTTTCTTTTCAGACCTATCCAGAACATCAGACCTATCCAGAATAGATATCCCACCCCCCCATACTGTTCGGTAGTCAGCTACTAAAGAAAGAATAGATGTATGACTGCGGGTGAGAGAATAGAACTAAACCGATCTCTCAAGCAGCGAAAATAGTATTAACTTCACAATCAATTTGCTCAGCATGGTCAACTCTGACATTCAATTTGGGCGGAATCCGGCGCTACTGACTGAGGCGGAAACGGACGATCTGCTGCAACAGGTGAGTGATCAAATCGCTCAGAATACCTTCGACCCAAATCACCCTCAACGCCTCAGGCAACTGGTTGAGTGCTTGGGAGATGCGCGCGGCATGACTCGCCTCAGAGTAGCGGAAACACTGGGTCAAATTGGTCAGCCAGCCATTCCTTGCTTGCAAGAAGCGCTAAGCCATCATGTCAACCCAGTGGTGCGACGGGCCGCCGCCAAAACTTTAACTCTAATTGCCGACCCTAACTCAATTCCAACCCTACTACAGGCCCTATTCAATGATGAGGATACGGTGGTCAAAGGATCATCCGTCGCCGCCCTGGCCAGGATGGGAGCAGCAGCTGTACCGGAGTTGCTGGATATTTTAGAGTCTCCAGACCATCCAAGCGGTACTAAAGGACATGCCGCCTGGGCCTTGGCGTTCATTGGCGCAGACGCTCAAAAGTACTTATATCAAGCGCTTGCTTCCGATTCAAGCGAGGTGCGGGCGGCTGTCGTCGGCGCGATCGCCAAAGTCGCTTATGAGCAACCCGAAGCAGGTGGGTTCGAGATCTTGATCAACGCCCTTGATGATTCTGCAGAAATTGTCCGCTGTGAGGCCGCCGCCGCTCTCGGCAACCTTGGCCACCGACCCGCCCTGCCTAAACTGGTTGAATTACTCCGTCATCCGGATTGGGAAACTCGTAAGTCCGCTGCCCTGGCCTTGATGAAAATTGGCGACGTTCAGGCTTTAGCTCCCTTAAAAACAACCCGTGATCAAGAATCTGAAACAGCCGTCCAAAAAGTAATTGAGTTAGCCATCACCCAGATCGAAAAACATTTAACCTAAGCGAGAATTGCTTATAGAAGCATGCTAGAAGACCAAAACCCCTTGAGGAGCCAAATCGAACAAGAATTGCTTAATTCTGAATGGTTTCAGAAGTTCAAAGCCTGGGGCGACCTACTGAAGACTCTTAAGACAGAGGTTCCCCTCACACAACTTTGCAAATTGCAGTGGGTGACCAGCAGCGATGACCTCCTGATCCATTGTCCCAACCCAGAAATCAGAGAAGCCCTCAAACAACAATCCGAAAAAATTGATCACTTGAAAGGGCTGGCCCAACACATCATTCTAAAGCACGCTGACTATCCAGACATTATTGTCAGCCAATCCGCCCCGCCAATGGACTAAAGAAAAAGTATCAATAAAAACAAAGAAACTCTAGCCAAATATCTCAAAAGTAGGCTTGAAGATATTTAACCAGAG
>JAKSDM010001353.1 GCA_022360135.1 Pseudanabaenales cyanobacterium
AGTTAGTCCAACAATCTGGCATCGTGGTCTATGCCGCCATCATCTGGGAAGTGGCTGCGATCGCCAGTCTGGGTCTAGTCGCCTTGAGAAGAACCCATTGGCTCTGGAGCATAAACCTGATCAGTTTCATTGCTTTCCTGATGCTAACGATCATGCCGACCTACCAAATGGCCGATACTGCCCGACAACTCCCCCTGCGGCAAATCGCTCAGACCGTAGTAGCTGAGCAAACATCGGGTGAAGATCTGATTATGACCGGCTTCATGAAGCCTAGTTTGGTATTCTACACCCAACGACCAGTGATTTACCTAGATAGTGCTGAAGCGGTGAAAAACCATCTGAAATTAATAGCAGAAACTGGAGCCGCTAATTCCCTCTTACTCGTAGGCCAACCCCACGAAATTGACGCGATCGACTTAGACGCTCAACACTCTAAAATCCTATTCAGCCAAGGCGCTTATCAACTTTTGCGAATAACCTGGTAGAAACATTTCGCCAACCGTGCTGTCTATTAATTTGTAGAGATAATCAACATTTATATAAATCTATTGTGATTCTCGCTTGTGTCGAATACATCTTAGTGAGGACAACGTGTAAAGGGCAGGGTGTAGTCCATGCAGATTTGTAGGACACAGCAGATTTATAGGACAGATTAATGACTAACCCCGCCCAAGATCAACCCGGCGCTGATCCAAACCATGATTTTCCTCAATTAAATCCTAACGGTTTCGGTAGAGGGTATTTGGCTGCAGATCCCTCCTCTCAAACTGAGAAAAATCACTCAATCGGCTTTTTTCTCAGTGGTTTCTCAACCGGATTTTTTGCGGCAGTTCTGTTAAGCACCCTTGCCTACTTTCTAGTCATCAAGCCCCATAGCCAACACGCAGTTGGGCAAACATCGCCCAACTCTAACCAAACTGTTTCAACACCCTCTGAGCCGCAACCACAGGCTGCCGCCGCTCCGTCCTTGGCTGTGAATACCCCCCCATCACAAAATCAGAGTAGCTTTGTCTCCCCTTCTGGTAGTGACGCTACCTCCTCTTCCTCCGCCAGCTCTACATCCAGGCCGTTTAGCTCTGGGATAGTTTCTCATCGTAGCTTCAGTGGCTTGAATCTAGAAAAAAGCCACCCCAATGGAACCATCTTGCGCGTGGATGGAGTTGCCTTTAATTCAGACACAATCTCTGTTCAAATGGCGGTCACCAATAGTCATCATGGCAAGATCAAGCTAAACGAACTGTGGGCGACCCGTGAAAGCACGATGATCTTAGAAGATAATCTTGGCAACGCCTATCGGGTCACCCCTCCGCCGGAAAACCAGGAGATTGAAGTGGAGCCAGGAACCACGGCTCAGGGAGAGTTTATTTTCTTAGGTAAGGTGGGTCCTTCTATCAATACTCTAACCCTAACGACCAACTCAATAGCGGGGCTACCCCATAACTCAATTACTTATAAGCCTAAGATCAGCATTCAAATCCCTTTGGATCAGCTAATCCTGAATCAGTAATAGTGGCCCAGCCAAATAACATCTCATCCTCATTTGGAGGCTATTTGGACGCTAATTCCTAGCGATCCTCAATTAACTCATCCAACTTTGCCTTCACCGCTTGAATATCTTGCCACATCAACCACTTTGGCGAACCATTCTCTCGGGAGGGGTTACGAAGTAGATAAGCTGGGTGAAAAATGGGCATACAGAGATATCCCTCCCATTCCATCCACTGGCCTCGAATTTTGGTAATGCCCCGTTTATCCCCAATTAAGCCCTTAACCGCAGTCGCCCCAGTCAACAAAATGATTTTGGGATTCACTAGGCGAATTTGCTCCATCAGATAGGGGCGACAAGCGGCGATCTCGTCGGGGGTGGGAGCGCGGTTTCCAGGGGGACGGCATTTAACCACATTACAGATGTAGACATCCTTCTGAGTATCAAGCCTGACCGCAGCCAGAATTTTATCCAGAAGCTGCCCCGATCGACCCACAAAAGGTAATCCTTGCTCATCTTCGTTTTGGCCTGGCCCCTCACCCACAATCACAATAGTGGCGGATGGATTCCCCCGCCCGACAACCACATGGGTGCGACCACTGGCTAAACCACAGCGTTGACATTGCTTGCAATCAACCGCCAGCTGCTCCATGGTTGGATAAATGCCTGGGGGAATAGGGATACTGGCGCTAGTGGGGATCAGATCCGCATTGAAGTCTTCCGCAGGAACCGAATTGTCTGGCCCAGAGACATTGAAAAGGCTAATTTGCACGTTGGTAGCCATGGATTCAACTACAAGGATGCACTTCAGAATGAGTGCCTATTGTAAATGCAAGTGAGCATTTCCTGAGCAAAAATCCAATTCTCTCAAGCAATCAATCGTAATACAGGGTTCAACACCATGGAGAATGGGAGTAATCTGTCTCTGACTCGAACCCGGCTGAAATAGCCAAATTTAAGATCCCAGGGTTATTTGAGAACCCTGGGATCTGTGGGCTGCAACTTCATGCTTAAGTCAACGCCGTTCGTCTCTGAACTGCCAACTTTCAATTCCTAAGGCCCGACAAAAGGTAATTCCTCAGTTGAGTGGGCTTAAATCCTTGATCCTTAAACTGAGTCACCGATTAATTGAGGAAGCTGTCAGCTGAGCTGGCGCTTCGGTGTTTTGCGTAATTGTAATCGAGGACTGGAGCAGAGGCGTCCGGGTGACAGAGTTGTTGGCCAGTGTGAACAGAGGATTGGAAAGAATCCCTGCCAGGGAAGTGGTGACAACCGCTAAAACCAAGCTGACTTGGAGCGGACGCATGCCGGGTAAGGTCCAGCGCACCTCGGGATAGTTTTTTACAGCCTCTGACATCTCTTGAGGTTCTTTTACAACCATCATTTTAACCACTCGGATGTAGTAGTAGATGGAGATGACGCTGGTAATCAGACCCACTAGCACCAAACCATAAGCCCCTGCCTGCCAACCTGCCCAAAACAGGTAAAGTTTGCCAAAGAACCCAGCCAAGGGTGGAATTCCGCCCAGAGAGAGCAAACAAATACTTAAACCCAAGGTCAGCAATGGGTCTTTTTGGTACAAACCGCTATACTCGCTGATCTGGTCTGTACCGGTTCTCAAGGAAAACAGAATGACACAGGTAAAGCCGCCCAGGTTCATAAACAGGTAAACCAGCAAGTAAAACACCATGCTGGCGTATCCTGCGTCTGTGCCTACGATCAGACCAATCATGACGAATCCGGCTTGGCCAATTGAGGAATAGGCTAACATCCGCTTCATACTGGTCTGGGCTAGGGCGACGACGTTCCCTAACACCATACTGAGAATCGCCAAGGCGGTAAACACAAAGCGCCATTCATCTGAGACCAGCGGAAACGCTGTAACCAGAAGTCGAATCGCCAGGGCGAAGCCTGCCGCTTTGGAGCCTACAGATAGAAAAGCGACAACCGGGGTGGGAGAGCCCTCATAAACATCTGGTGTCCATTGATGGAATGGCACGGCGGCAATTTTGAAGGCGACCCCAGCAATCACAAACACTAGGGCGATGACCAAGCCGATGGGTGGCTCAGAGCCATCCGAGACGATATTGCTGGCGATCGCACTCAGATGGGTTTCTCCTCCCGAAAGCCCATATAGCAGGGAAACCCCGTACAGAAAAATAGCTGAGCTGGCGGCGCCAATGAGCAAATATTTCAGCGCCGCCTCATTTGAGCGAGGGTCCCGCTTCATGTAACCCGTTAACAGATAAGA
>JAKSDM010000367.1 GCA_022360135.1 Pseudanabaenales cyanobacterium
ACCCTTAACGCCTAATGGCAAAGTAGACCGCCGCGCGCTACCTCTCCCAGACGGGCTGCGTCCACAGTTAGAGGTCGCTTATGTCGCGCCTCTAACAGAAACGGAACAACTGATTGCTGCTGTCTGGCGACAAGTCCTTCAAATAGAGAAGTTGGGGATTCACGACAACTTCTTCGAATTAGGCGGAAATTCTTTGCTGGCTGTTCAAATTCACAACAAATTAACAGAAGTATTTCAGCCAGATTTGTCAATTGTTGATATGTTTCAATATCCCACTATCCATGCATTAGCTGATCACTTAAATCGAGAGCCAAGTAAACTTTCTGATTTTGAAGAGGGCCGTCAACGGATTGAAATTCGAAGGACTCGTCAAGCTTCTAGGAAGCGGCAGAGGGAATTTAGAACACTGCATAGGGTTAAAGAGCAACACTATAAATAACTGGCAGAGTTGACAAACTTTGAAGAAAAAAATATTTCTATGGATGCACCAAATTCTCCTCATTTTATTGACGACTCAGATATTGCTATCATTGGCGTTTCCTGCCGTTTCCCAGGAGCAAAAGATGCTGATGAATTTTGGCGAAACTTACAAGATGGCGTAGAGTCCATTTCATTTTTCTCTGATCAGGAACTCGTGTCGTCAGGGGTAGATTCTGCTTTGTTGAACAATCCTGACTACATTAGGGCGCAGGCTATCCTGCCAGATATCGACCTGTTCGACGCCTCCTTTTTCGACATCAGCCCTGCCGAGGCTGAAATGATGGATCCGCAACAGCGTCTTTTCCTAGAGTGTGCTTGGCAAGCAATAGAGAGCGCTGGTTACAACGTAGAAACCTACTGCGGTTCGATCGCTGTTTATGCAGGCGTCAGCCTCAATACTTACCTGCTCAACAACTTGACTCCAAACCTTGATCTTTCAGAATCAGCCGCCGCCTATCGGGTAATGCTGGCGAACGATAAAGATTTTCTGTCTACACGCGTCTCCTACAAGCTGAACCTGAAGGGGCCAAGTGTCAATGTTCAAACCGCTTGTTCTACATCATTGGTCGCTACTCACTTGGGTTGTCAAAGTTTACTGAATGGCGAATGCGACATGGCTTTGGTCGGCGGCGTTTCAATTCGTGTTCCCCAAAAGGCGGGTTACTTATATCAGGAGGGTATGATCCTCTCTCCCCAGGGACAATGCCGAGCGTTTGACGCCCAAGCCCAAGGAACAGTTAGTGGCAATGGTTTAGGCATTGTCGTCCTGAAACGACTGGCTGAGGCGATCGCAGATGGCGATTATGTGTATGCAACGATCAAAGGTTCCGCTATCAATAATGACGGGTCCCTCAAAGTGGGCTATACAGCCCCAAGTGTAGAGGGGCAAGCAGCGGTGATTTCAGAGGCTCAGACAGTCGCGGGAATTGACGCTGATACGGTGACATATATAGAAGCCCACGGCACGGGAACAGCACTAGGGGATCCGATTGAGATCGCAGCGTTGTCTAAGGCATTTCGGGCTAATACGCAGAAAAAACAATTCTGTTCTATCGGTTCACTAAAATCCAATATTGGCCACTTGGACGCAGCAGCGGGCGTCGCTGGCCTGATCAAGACGGCTCTGTCGCTGAAACACCAGCGAATTCCGCCCAGCTTAAACTTTGAATCCCCTAACTCCCAAATTGATTTTGCCGCCAGTCCTTTCTCCGTCAATACCCAACTTTCTAAATGGGACGCAAACGGAACACCGTTACGGGCCGGGGTGAGTTCTTTTGGCATTGGCGGCACGAATGCTCACGTTGTTCTGGAAGCAGCTCCTGCCCGAGAACCTTCTGGGAAATCCCACCCCTGGCAAGTACTCCTACTATCAGCTAAAACCAACGCTGCCCTTGATCAGGCGACTGCAAACTTGGCTGAACACTTGCAGCAGAATGGCGGTCTTAACCTTGCCGACGTTGCTTACACCCTTAGCCAGGGTCGCCAGATGTTTGGTCATCGACGCATGGTGGTGTGTGAGGATATCGTTGATGCGGCGATATCACTCGAAACCCTGGATCCCAAACGAGTCTTCAGCAACTCTCCCAACATCGATAAACGGTCTGTTGTGTTTATGTTCTCAGGCCAGGAGGCTCAATACGTCAACATGGGGTTGGAACTTTATCAGTATGAGCCCACATTTCGCCAGCAGGTGGATATCTGCTCAGAATTCCTGCAAGCGCACTTGGGACTCGATCTACGCCAGATCCTGCACCCTGGTCAAGACGGAACTGTAGAGACTGCACAGTTGCTTATTCAGACTGCGATCGCTCAGCCAGCGCTGTTCGTGTTCGAATACG
>JAKSDM010000995.1 GCA_022360135.1 Pseudanabaenales cyanobacterium
ACCTCTATAGTTAGCCACATCTGTAGAGATCGTTGGCCCAAAGTGGAAGGGGGTTGTAGCGCCAGCGCGACAGGCGTATTCCCATTCGGCTTCGGTGGGTAGGCGATAGTGACGATGGGTATGGGCGGTGAGGCGATCGCAAAACTCCACCGCCTCATTCCAAGTCACCGATTCAACCGGATGCTGATCCCCTTTAAAGTGTGACGGGTCTGACTTGAGGGCTCGCTTAACCTGGGACATTTCGGCCACAACCCGCCACTGCGCCTGGGTGACTGGATACTTACCCATGCAGAAAGTACCCACATTCATCGGGCGCTGGGGGCCTTCCCGCTCCATTCGCTCCAATTCATCCTTGGGCGAACCCATCAGGAAGCGACCGCTGGGAATGAGCATCATGCGGAGAAATACTCCCTCGGCCAGGATTTCGTCAAAACACTGGTTCTGACCCGGATGTTTGTTAATGGTGATTTTGGGCTGACGTTCTTGAGTGCTGGGCATGGGATGGGAGCGAGCGAGGTTCGCACTAGCTGATAATAATCCTAAAAGTGTCTACAACCCGATCAATAAATTCTGTTGGCAGTATTTCTCCGGTTGTTCTCCACCAGCATGTACTTAAGTCGAGGGTTCGAACTTGCTCAGCGATGACTGATCCGTGAACTTTAAATCCTTCGGGAATCGGAATCATCATCTTTATTTTGGTTTTAATGACGCTTGTAATGGGAGTCACAACGATGATTCCCTTACGGGCTGCATTGAATTTCGAATGACTCATGACAAGGCAGGGGCGGGCATTGCCTGATTGCTCTCTGCCAATGGTTGGATTCAAGTTTATTCTAATAACTTCGCCTCGCTGAATATCCATTGACCCCTCAAACCATTAGATGATTTCTTGACCAAGCGGTTTGCTTTCAACGAAATCGTGTACATCGTCAGGATACTGAAAGTCGTTGGGAATGCTGTCTAATAACTCGTCCAGGGTTGAAGGATTTTTCTTCTTAGTGATGATGAGGGCATCCTCTGACTCTGTCAGTTCAATAATTGAGTGTTCATCAACACCAAAACTTTCCGCGATTTTGCGCGGAATTCGGAAGCCGATGCTATTACCCCACTTTCTTAATTCAATCTCCATGCTAGTTCCTTTATACAATAATTATACATTGTATAATTTTAATGGTAGCTGAAATTTATGCGGGATTCAACAAAAGTTTGTGCGGGTTAGGTAATTCGACATAGCCATGCCCGCCATAAAATAGAAAAATGCTGGGTAATCAGGAGACGATATAGCCATGCCCGCCTCAAAGTTAATAACTCGACAACCCGCACCGCTTCCTATCTAGCCCTCGGCGTCCCGGAACTGAAGATTCGCTAACTCAGAAGTAATTTGAACATCCACACGGGGCGTTGACCGATATCGTGTAGGGTGGAATGGCAGCGATCGCGCCTTTACCAAAAACCGTCAAGTTTAAGTACAAAACTGGGTAGAATCACATTTTCTGATAACTGGGTTGGCTGCTGCAAAGTATCTTTTGGTTGACCAGGACGATAAATCTCCACTTGTTTTGCACAGCGATTAAACAACCACCCTAGCTGCACGCCATTTTCGATATACTCTTGCATTTTGGCTTGAGCCTCAGCCAAATCATCACTGGGGGACATCAGTTCAATCACAAAATCAGGAGCAAGGGGGGGAAATTTCTCTCGTTGTTGAGGGGTGAGGGCGTTCCAGCGATCGTGCTTGACCCAAGCGACATCAGGGGATCGATTGGCTCCATTGGGTAATTGAAATCCAGTTGAAGAGTCAAATACAACTCCAAGTTGAAATTGTTCATTCCAGATACCCAGACGAATCAGGAGAGTTGCATTCCTTGCGCCTGTTTCTCCCCCCGTGGGAGACATAATCACTAAATCCCCTTGTGCTGTGCGCTCAAGTTTCCAACTGGGATTGGCCTGGCACAGGTCATAAAACTGATCGGATGTGAAGGTTGCCGTAACAGGCATCCTGAGGATGGCTTGTGTCATGGCTAAATCCGATAAGAACTAACCTTATTCTAATGCTTGGGCTCACCTGACTCA
>JAKSDM010001413.1 GCA_022360135.1 Pseudanabaenales cyanobacterium
ACAAAGAGGTGCGGACAACGTCCATGCCTACGCCTCGACCGGCAAAGTCATCCGCTTGGTCGCGGGTGCTGAAGCCAGGGTGGAACAAAAGCTCATAAACATCCAATATTGGCATGCTATGAGCCTCAATTGAGGAAATTAAGCCTTTCTGGATAGCCTTTTCTTTGACCAACTGAGCATCAATACCTGCTCCATCATCCGCCACATAGATAACCGTTTGGTTGCCTTGGTAGAAGGCGCGAACCGTAATCTTGCCTTCTCTAGGTTTACCCGCGGCTATGCGTTCCTGCGGCGTTTCCACACCGTGAGTAATGGCATTATTCACCAGGTGGGTCATGGGGTCATAGAGCTGCTCCAGAATCATTTTGTCAATCAGGGTATCTCTCCCCTCGACCACCAATTTGGCTTCCTTGCCACACTTCAGGGAGATATCTCGGACAGCCCGAGGTAAGCGATCAGCCGTTTGGGCGAAGGGCACCATGCGGGCCTTGTTCAATCCTTCTTGAAGTTGGATGGTGACTTGACGGAATTGACGGGTAACCTGGTCAGCTGATTCAACCGTGTAGGCAATATCAGAAGAAGCCTCCCGCACCCGAACAATCAGCTCAATCATCTCTTGAGACAAGGTATGAAAGCCCGTAAACCGATCCATCTCAAGGGCGTCAAAGGTCGCTCCGGTTGAGTGACTCGGATGGGAGCCGCCTCTGTCTCCCCGACCGCCTAATTGATAGACTTGTCGGCTGGAGATCAGAGAACTTTCTAACAGCGATCGCTCATAGAGATCTCGCATCCGCTGGCCAACATCATTCAATTGCTGCACTTGAAACAGCAGATTATCCAAGAATTGACGCAGACGTTCTTGATCTTGCTCCAAAGTATTGCGGTTAACCACCAACTCCCCAACCAGATTGCTGAGGTTATCCAGATGCTTCACCGAAACCCGCATGGTCTGTTCGCCTAAAATCCCCATGCTTCGACGTAGGGGACGGCGATTAGCTTGGGTGGTTGTCCGCCGTAATCCTGGGGAGGGCGAAGAGCCGCCAAGGGTTTGATCCGCCTCTTCAAGCAGTCTCTCTAGATCATCAAATTCATCTACCTCATTGTCAACCTCGGACAAGCTGGCGTCGACTTCGGATAAGTTGGCATCGGTCTCAACGGGTAAGCCGCCCGCCTCGGTTATTGAGGCGGGCGACTTTAATTCTAGCCGATTTTCCAAGTCAGGAAAACCGGCTGCAACGGCTGAAGTCTCAGATATTTCGTCGATGGGCGGCAAAGTTGCGCCCAAGTCAGCAACCACGACTTCTGGGGCAGTCTCGACATCCAACTGGGAATTGGGGGGATTGAAATCGAAATCAGCCGAACTCGCCGCCACCGCTTCAACAGCTGGATCAATAGCCGCTTCGCCCTCAAGTTCAAGGTCAGGCTTCTGTTCTTTAGCCTCTACGACAGGAACCGTTGCCGCCGCAACTGTTTCATCTACGCCATCGGAACGATCAGCCAACACCGAGTTTTCTACCTGGAAGAAGTCATTGGTTGAATCCGCCATATCCGACTGAGGGGTTGGCGTCGACTCTTCTTCTTCGAAGAACTTATCCGTCAGATCAGTCGTGTCTGTAACGTCTGTAGCAGATCCTAAGGATTCACTGGCTGATGTCTCCGGACTGTTCGGAGTAGAGAAAAAACTGTCAGTGATATCAACTTCAGCATCTGGCGCCAAAGTCTGACTGTCCATTTCATCAGGCAAATCACCCCGATCAAACGCTTCTGTTAAGGTAGATAAGGTCCCAGCCTCAGTGAATTCCTCGAAGAGAGTTCCTAAATCCCCCGTTTCAAGCGCCTTCAGGTTTAACTCATCCCAACTATCAGTTGGCAATTCTGGGCTATCTAAGGGGTCAGTGAGTTCCTCCAGCCCCGTATCTAAAGTGGGTTCAGGATTAGGCCGGTCAAGGTCTGCTAAGGTCTGGTCTAGTGAGACATTTGCTTGCTCCTTCTGCAGCAGCTCATCCGAGTAGGCGTGGTTTGATTCGAAATCTGGATTATCAACGACGAGCGCCGACGTGGGAATGTTATCCAAATCACCCAGCCAGGGATCAGCGAGTTCAGTTATTTCAAGATCTTGGGTCGATAGATCGACGGGATCAGAGGCGCTCCCCTCAGCCATCCCTAGCCCTAACTCTGCTGCCTCATTCGGCGACAAATCTGGATTAGGCGCCGCCTCAGCAGAAGCCATTCCCAATTCAGGAGCCTCTATAAAATTAGCTTCGGAGGACTCAACCAGATCCGGTAAATCCATGAACTCTGATGTATCTCCAAACAAACCATCCAGTCCGGATAAGCTCGGATCTGAGTCGGTAGACATATCTGGCAAAGCTGCTGAGCCTCTGGCCATGGTCAAAGGCTCAGCAGCTAATTCATCCAAGAGGTGATCTAGATCATCTAGTCCTTCATCATTTCCGCCACTCAAGCTCCCCTGATCAGAACTGAAGGAATCATCCAGCCGGGAAAAGTCCAGGCGGTTCGTCGCCTGATTAGCCGATTGTTCTGAAGCCAAGGGTTGATCTTCTAGCAGACTTTCTCCAAACAAATCCGCCAATTCATCCCCTGAGGCAAAATTTGGGGTGGTCGCAGCCGTTTGCCCTTGATCCAGAAACAAATCGGAGAAATCACCCGAAATATCGATATCCATCGTTTCCCCGGCTAAGCTGACGTCTTCGACAATTTCCTCTTCTTGCCAGGTATTGTCTAGGCCAGCAACCTCCCCTTCAAACAGATCAGCCAGACTGTTTAATTCCGCTGCCCCGAC
>JAKSDM010001803.1 GCA_022360135.1 Pseudanabaenales cyanobacterium
CCACTTTTGTTGCTCAAATCTTCACAAGCAGAAACGATAGCGACTTTCACTTGTGCGGAATACATCTGAGTGAAGGCGGAGGGTAGATTAATAGGATGTAATGCGAATGAAAATTGCTATAGGTTGGCAGTCAATTGCATAAGGGGCATAGAGAATGTTTAATGAGTTCGGAATAATACCCTTAACCTGATATCGCTACTCATTACGCGGGTGTCTTTGTAGTGGGGATAGGTTGCAAACAGCTTTCCTTAGCGTCAACCTTAGTTATTTTCACATTACGACAATACAGCCAGAGTCAGATTCATCAACTCTACAAAATTCACCAGAACCAGAAGTGTTAGCCTATCGTCAAAGCGATCTAGGTTATGGGCCGCCAACACTAAAGCCTATGTGGCATGGGTTTCGGAAATAAGAATCCAATGCCGATTAGCATACCGACCTGATCAAACCAGAAGCATAAACCACAAAAAGTGAAAAAGGTGGGCCCAAAAAATTCGCAGTGAGATGCTATTGCTAGGTTGCTGAGATGTCTAAACAGATCATTGATCCTATACCATATTACCCATCCTATGTCAAGCCAAATCCCAAGCTGACACTTGAGCAATACCAATTGATCCAAACCTCCTGGAATCTGATCAAAGAAGGACGATGTCAACCGTTCAAAGTCCAGGAAGTTATCTCCAACCCGGTTGGATTTTGGGGGTTGCTGCTTTATGAAACGCTCTTCGAGATGGATCCTAAATTAAAGCCTCTGTTCCAAAATAAGCTTAGACAGGTTGAAATGCTGACCGAGATTGTAGATTCCGCCCTAGGATTGTTGCCTAGCATGCTGGACCAGACGTTAGGTCAAGAACAAACCGGCCTTGACCCTGAAATGATTCCGATGCTGCTGGATTTAGCCGAAAGGCATGTGTCCTATCAAGTGAAGGCTGAGCATTATGGGACTGTCGGCATGGCTGTCATCACAGCGCTAAAGCGATCGCTTGGGAACAGTTTTGACGAGCCCACAAAAGCTGCTTGGGTGGAATTTTGGTCCTTGATCTGTTCGGTGATGATCCCTGCACACGTGAAGAAAGCGCAGGAAATGGGCGTGGAGATTTGAGCGGCGCACCCTCTTCAAGGGTGGGGAGGGCGCCATCGCCTAACTCAACCAAATCGGCTTCGGCATTTGAGAGTAGGGTTGTTCGGCTGCATAGATTTGCGCCTAAACGACCGTTCTTCCCACCATAGGCATAGACAAGATAGG
>JAKSDM010001178.1 GCA_022360135.1 Pseudanabaenales cyanobacterium
GAGCAACGCCAGAAGCCAGCTTTTGAAATGCATCCGAAACTCGGTTTTTCCTGTCGAGGGATAGCCATTTTGGGGCATCGTTTGGAGCCTATTGGACATCAGATTGAGACTACCGATCCGCTGTCTACCGGGGCTCAAGCTTAGTATGCCCACTGGCGTAGTCAAGATTAAGCTATTACAGCCAAAAAGAGGGAAAAGCCAAGAAATGGGTCAACCAGGAAAGTTTGCCTGATTGCCCCATTTACCGTGTCGAAGTAACCACAAAATCCACTGGCTAAGGCATTGCCGATTCTTATCCTGCCTAGCTCATCAATTCAATCGCCTGCATATATGGATTTGTCAGGCTTATGAGGCTACAACTCAAACTGTTGTTGATAATTGGCCTGACAGGTTGACAAGAGTTGATAATCTATAGCGCTAATGGATTCGATTGGATAATAGCCGACAAGGCTGACTGGAGGAGTCGCCCTGAAACTTGATGCAGCCACTGGCTGATCGATCTGGAGGGGAACTGCGTAGGGATGAGTGGTATGGTCGTAACTATCCACTACCGTCAGCAGCAATCGATCTGGCTGCAATTCTCCATGAAAACAGTCGAAGGAGGAGGAAGGTAGATAGAAAGCGCCCACTGTTTGTTGATTTCTAACCTCAAATACAAGATAGGTAGACCCCATCTGTCCCGGCTCTGGAGACTGTCCATAAAGATAGACGCCATCAACGATTGGGCTTTGAAGATTAGCGGCTGAGGTCTGTCCCCAGTCTTTCCAAACAGGCGCCTTCGCCACACTCGCTGATGAGACGGAAAAGCCACTTGCCGCAAGACTCAAGCTTAATGTCAGACAAATCAGCGGTTGCTTCAGCCGAAGAACACATTTAGACCACAGCTTCGGCGAAAAATGAGTGACTTTAGAGAAGGACATATCGATGTGGCAGTTGCAGCAAACTTACTATGCCTCTTTCTGAGAAAATTTCCAGTGATTATCCTCCGGTTAAAAAGTGATCTTCAACGCTAATTAGAGTGACTGAGATCTCTGGTATCAATTGATTCATGCCCCAGAAGCTGGTGATTTTGATCACACCCACCCCTCCATCTCCCCCGCTCCTTATTTCCCAATTGGCCCAAATAAGCCTACAATCCCTCATAATTGCCTTGATGAGTGAGGAATAGAGATGGCGACTCAAGCATCTCTCCGACAGACGCTTCTGCAGCTTGATGGACAGAGCTATAAAGCCTACAAGGCGATTCAGGGAGAATATGCTTTCCCGGACTTTACCCTCAAAATTGATTACGTTCAAGGAGATCCCTTTGCTTCGCCGAGTCAATTTCGGGTGATGGCGCCGCAGGCGATCGCTCAATTTCCAGCTAATCTCTATAGCAATGTCAGTCGGGCGATCGCCTTGCAGGACTATCTAACTCGTCAGTTTGAGCAAGCGGCTCGTAGTTTGCAACAGCGTCGAGGGTCTGGCAAGAGCGGCCTGATCGCCATTACCAGTCCGGGACAAGCCGTCCTGGAGCGCACCACTGCTTTTGTCAGCGATAGGGTTGTAGAGCTTCGATTTGTGGTGGGTTTACCGGCGTTTGGGCGACGGATCGCGGGGCGGCAAGCGGCCGAAATGCTATGTGACGACATTCCTGAGTTAGTGGATCGCAGCTTGAGATACGCCCAGCTTGACGCCGCTGCCGTTCAACGACATGTGAACACAACCGAAGATGCAGATTGGCTGAGAAGCCAACTGGCCACAAAAGCCTTAGTCGCTTTTGTGGGGGATGGCGCTGTGTTGCCCCGGCGCAGCGGTGTGGATGACCGACCCTTACAAACCCAGGTAGAAACATTCCAATCGCCTGCCTCTCGGCAGGTCACCTTTGACTGTCCCCACGCCGGTAAGGTGACAGGGATGGGCGTTCCAGAGGGGGTAACCCTGATAGTCGGGGGCGGATATCACGGTAAGTCGACACTATTACGGGCAATTGAACAGGGCGTCTACAATCACATTCCAGGGGATGGACGAGAGCGCGTGTTGACTCACCCAGACGCCGTCAAGATTCGAGCGGAAGATGGCCGCAGTGTTGTGGGGGTGGATATTTCTTCGTTTATCAATCATTTACCGCAGGGACGCTCAACCCAACAGTTTTCTACCCCAAACGCCAGTGGCAGCACCTCCCAAGCGGCTAACATCCTGGAGGCGATTGAAGCGAAGGCGCGGGTTTTGTTGGTGGATGAAGATACGGCCGCTACCAACTTCATGATTCGCGATCGCAGAATGCAAGCCCTGATTGCTAAAGACCAAGAACCGATTACGCCGTTAATTGACAAGGTCCGCCAACTCTATACCGATTACGGTATTTCAACCATTCTAGTTATGGGGGGTAGCGGCGACTACTTCGAGGTAGCGGACACGGTGATTGCGATGGAAAACTTTCAGCCCAGGGAGGTAACCGCTGAGGCGAAGGCGATCGCGCAAATCTATGCGACTGACCGACAGTCGGAGGGCGGGGATACGTTTGGCGACTTCACGCCTCGGGTGATTGTGCCCGAAAGCATTGACGCTAGCCGGGGCAGACGCGAGGTCAGCTTTAAGGTTAGGGGGGTAGACGGATTGCTGTTCGGCTCCGATGAAATCGATCTCACTGCGGTGGAACAGTTAATCGAACCGGGGCAAGTGCGGGCGATCGCTAGCGCCATTGTATACGCCCAACGTCAATATTTTGACAGTGAGCGCAGTTTATCAGAGGTGTTGGATGCGGTGATGGCGGATATTACCGCCGCTGGACTAGACAGTTTGACCGATCGGTCGTCAGGGGATTTAGTCAGGTGTCGTCGATTTGAGCTAGCCGCCGCCATTAATCGGCTGCGATCGCTCCGGGTTCTTGGGGCGGAAAGCTGAGGACGGTAGGGAGTAACGCGATTTAGTTGGGCGAGCAAATGCCTCGAAAGGCAGGGGCGCAGGGGAGTAAGGGGAATAGGGGGCGCAGGGGAAAGGCGTAAGGGGCCGTGTAGGAATAACTTCAGGGGGATATGAAGACCCTGAAAGGCGTACACATAGCTAAAGTATGAAGTTATTTTTGAGCGTCCCCCTAGTGTATCTAAGCTTTGTATCTGTGCTCCACTTGATTGATCTATCATCAATTCAGTTAGAACAACTAGACAGTTCCCTAACACAAAGAAACTGCTGAGTAGTCACTTCATACGAATTGTCTCAGAGTGTGTTTGTAAACGTAAATTTACAAAGCCCAAAATGCTTAACTGGCAAGGAATCCAAGCAATTGGATATGAGACCGATAAAAATCTCCTCATAGGCTGAAAAGCTCATGAACATTGGCTTCTGAATTTGTAAACATTGATTTACAAACACACTCTCAGTAAGGAGTAACCACTAGAGTCATCGTGCCTTGCTGTAGATCAAAACGCATTTCATCCGTTACATAAGTGCTATTTCGAGCTACTACTGTGATACCCCGCAGCTCTGTAGAAGAAAGCACAGAATCTAGAACGACTCCTGCTTGCCCTGTACTGACATCTTTGAGCCCAAAATCATTCAAAGGAATGGGACCCCAAGTATCCTGTGGCCCATTAGGTGAGGTTTGCCCCCCACGTATAACGATCTCTCCGCTGGCTCTATAGAACGGAGAACTCTGGTCGTAGACCACTCGATCAACTGTGTTAAGAGGAATAGAGGTTGTCTCACTGCTCCGCTGTAGAGTTAGTTGTTGGCTATCTAGTCCAATAACCTTGCCACTACGAGTTTCGTTGCTACTCCTTAATTGAACTTCAGCATCGCTTGGCAGCGATATCGGAATCGGGGTAATTTTCGCCAAGACAGGCTTTTGGCTTAAGAGGTTCACTTCACCAACAGGCACTTTGAAAACGATCAACCAACAAGCTGCTAGGGTCAAAAAGAATAAAATCCAGACTTTAGACAAGGCTTTCATAGGGCGCTAGGAGTTGTTTGTCCTACACTATGGGGATATTAATCCTATGCACATAATTCCATGCCTGCCCCTTCTGAATCTGCACAATCTCCGAATCTTTTAGGAAAGTTTGTCAGCATAGTTGGCTTAGTGGGTGCTGCACTGTTCTTTACAGGCTGGATTTATCGCTGGGCATACTTTGCTTTCTTCCAACTCGACATTACGAGCCTAGATTTACCTGCTCAGTCTTTTCTCATCGTTCCTATCCAGGTATTTCTGGGAAGTCTATGCATTATAGCTAGAACTGCTCTGCTGGTTATCCTGACGGTCATTGCGATCTCTGTAACGTTGTGTATGATGCAGAGCATAGAGATGTGGGTTAAACACAAACTAGAATCTCGATCTCAATCTTCAACCGTTTCCGCACCTCAAAGAAGGATGAGGTTGCTCCAAGTTTTACAATCCCTCATCAAAGTTCAAGTTCTGCAACAAGAATCAATCAGAACTCTAAGGTCATTTCTAAGCGATGTAGTAATAGTTGCCTGGCTCTTTGTCATCTTATTTTGGACAGCTCGATGGCAAGGTTTTAATGATGCTTGGCAAGATGCCCAACAACAAACCTCTTCACTGCCTGTTATAAGCTTGATTACTCCCCTAGAAGAACTGCCTTTGGGAAGAAAGCTTGAAGATGTATTTGCCGATCCATCTCTCGAAGACTTTAGCATCATTGGAGACAAAGGACTGTTCGATGTCTTACGAGGTAAGGAAGATACAGACCTCACTACTAACCCTGATCAACCAAGAGTCTGGCGTTTATTGTTAGCTCATGGTGGCTGGATTTACCTGTTTATTGCTTTACCACCTAATGCCACACGAGATATGCGACCATCTGTTGTGGCAGTACAAGAGGGGGGGGGACAGGTGATGATCCTGAGTCCAGAACCCTCTCGGCCGTAGAAGCTTAATCCTGGCTGCAATAGAACTGAACATCATTCGAGGCGTGTTCTCGAAATCAGTTACTGGAGAGTTACGTGATACGGTAATCGGTCAAGCTTAGTTCGGAGAGGCAAGATTGGAAAAGGACCTGTCAAGGTAACTTGCTGGTCGCCTACCCTACGGCGCGTCCGGTTCTGAAGACCGTCTCTGGAGGCATCCCCCAATAAGTTTAACCTATCTACCTTCTCCAATTAAAACCAATGGCGCCCAAAAGAATGGATGGTCTTGAACATGGCTCAATTTAGCTTGACGCAGTGCTTCTGACTTATTCATCCCTTGAGTCAAATTTTGATAAAACTGCACCATGATATCTTTAGTGCTTTTATCCTCGACATTCCAAAGACCTGCAATAACAGACTTGGCACCGGCACGCTCAAATAGATAGGCAAGTCCAGAAATTTCTTTGCCATTGACATCTGCTTCTTGGGCCGTCTGGCAGGCGCTAAGGGTAACTAATTCTGTATTGTTCAATCCCAGGAGAGCAGCATCTGCTATATTATATTGCTGGTCAGCAAATAGTAAGGTATTTGGCTCCATATCTAGTTGGGAACAACCCCGTGATTCAAAACATCCATGTGTTGCCAAGTGAAGGAAAGGGAAACGTGGAGCTTGAGTTATAAACTGATCCAATGTTGCTTGGTCTCCAAGCCACATTTCACTCTCAGGCATAAGTAGGGCAATTTCTCTAGCCTCTTCAGCCGTTCCAGGTAAATTATAAGGAGAGAAAGGTTTGGGATTTCCTAGAACTAGAACTCTCGGTTGAGAATACCCATTTTGCTGTCTGGTGTAATTTTCGCCCTTGGCAGAGAGGCGAGTGCGATAGTTAATGGGATATTTTTCAATTAGGTATCGTTTAGTTTTGGAATCATAAAGGGTCTCAAAAGGAATGTAGCGTAGTTTGCCTGTAAGAATAAAGCTTAATTGGTTAGGAGAGGCCATGTCAATTTCAGATTCAATAGGGCGAATCAATAAGTCATAAAGCTTTTCCTGAGAAATGGCAAATTTGCTATCACGCCAATCCCGCAATTGTTGGCGATACTGATCCACTAAATCGTCAAATTCTTTCGAATCAATGTGAATCCTTTTGACGACCAAAGGTTGTTCTCTAGACAGAAGAAATAACACTATTGAATTTGTTGCATTGTCTGTATTGGTTAGCAATACAGGCTGTATAATTATGTTGCCCTGAGGAATGTTGGCTAGAAGCTGATCAATTTCTTCAGGAGTGCTTTCAAAAAGTTCAGCTACTTCAGGAAATTGGTCAGCAATTGTATCCGCTTCTTGAAAAACTTCTGACTCTAAATCTCTCATTTGTTGAGCTCGTTCTTCAGAAAAGTTATTTGGCAATTGTCGTCTCAGATTTTGAAGCTGTTGATTTTTTCTATTCCATTGATCAATAGCGGTTTGTGCTTCTGGATTAACAACTTTGGCATTGATCAGACGAGCATAGTCAGCAAGGTCAGCAATTGTAGCGAGATTAGACCACTCAAAGGCACGTTCAAGCTGATTTTGCTCAATCAGAAGATCTACCAAGGCAACAGTCATCTTTCTGCGAATCCCTGCCTGAAGAAAAGGTTGTCGATTTTCTCGTTGTACGTTGCCCCGTATTTCTAGAAGAAGTTTGACTGCTCTCTGTAGTTTTTCTATTGAATCATCTGGATTTATCCTTTTTTGCGCAACTGCAATATGGTAGAGCGTCTTAGCCTCTCCATAGCGATCCGCTAATTGCATAAAAACAAAGAGTGCCCCATTAAATACTTCAAGCGCATCTGGTACTTGTTCTTGAGTCATGAAAAGTTGACCAAGAAGAAGGCTTGTTACGCCTACTCCATAGAGACTGTTTATATCACCAGTGAGTAAGTGCGTTTCTTTATAGTCAGCTAGGTTCTGGCGGAACATTTCAATACTAGGATCAGCAATAGATATATCCTCTGCATCCTCTATAGAGGATGCATCTATTGGTTGAGCAACTGATTGCTTGACCATAGATAAGCTTGTATTGAAGGCACTGCGCGTTTTGGCATGCCCAACATATAACTGATCGCTATTTGAAACGTCAGTTTCACTGGAGCGATTTTCTATCTCTCTAAAAATTAGCAAAGCCTCTCTGAGCGACTGTGCAGCTTCTTCTGTTTGTCCAAGCATTAAATAAGTTTGCCCGAGATTCTTTAAAGTATTAGCTTCGCCAGAGCGGTTGCTCGTTTCCCTAAAAATTAATAAGGCTTGTTTGAAGTGGTTTAGCGCCGTTTCTGTTTGTTCGAGGGCTAAGTATGCTCGACCAATGTTACTCAAACCATTGGCTTCGCCAGATCGATCACCCACTTCGCGAAAAATTTCCAAGGCACAACTGAAAAAAGATAACCCTCGCTCCGTCTCTCCATCTGCTATATGAGCTTGACCGATATTATTTAAAGTTATTGCCTCACCAGGGCGATCGCCGATCTCCTGCAAAATTTGCAAAGCCTGAGTGTAGTGATTGATTGACTCTTCTGAGCGACCGAAAGTATCATATGCTGCACCAATATTGTTAAGTGTAGTAGCCTCCCCAGAGCGATCACCTATCTCTCTATTAATAGCCAAAGTCTGATTATAAAACTCTAATGCCGTTTCTGTTTGCCCTAAAGCATTGTAAACTGCCCCAATATTATTGAGTGTGCTGGCTTCTCCAGAGCGATCGCCTATTTCTCGTCGAATAATTAATGCCTGGGTGTATAAATCTATGGCTTGCTCAAATTGTCCTAAAGTTCTATATACCGCACCAATATTGTTGATAGTAATAGCCTCTCCAGAGCGATCGCCTATCTGCTGTCGAATTGCTAAAGCTTGATTGTAATACTCTAATGCTTGCTCTATGTCCCCTAAAGCATCATAAATTGCAGCAAGATTATTAAGAGTGGAAGCTTCTCCATAAATGTCACCGATACCGCGCTGAATTGAGAGAGCCTCACTGTAGAACTCCAGAGCCTTGTCAAATGATCCAATCGCTTCGAAAGCAGCGCCCAAATTACTAAAGAGAGCTGCTTCTCCTTGCCTGTCGCCGATTTCGCGGGTGATCGCTAGCTGTTGCTCAAAGAGTGCGATGGCCCGCTGGTATTGGCCCAGACTGTTGTAAACATTGCCTAAATTTCCCAGAGCAACACCTTCCCTAGCGCGATCACCAAGGTCGCGACTGATAGCTAAGGATTGCTCAAAGAGTGCGATGGCCCGCTGGTATTGGCCCAGACTGTTGTAAACATTACCTAAATTTCCCAGAGCAACACCTTCCCTAGTGCGATCACCAGGGTCGCGGCTGATAGCTAAGAATTGCTCAAAGAGTGCGATGGCCCGCTGGTATTGGCCCAGATTGCCATAAGCAATACCCAAATTTCCCAGAGCAGCACCTTCCCCAGTGCGATCACCAATTTCACGATAGATGTCTAGAGCGGATTGCCAGGACTGCAGGGCTTCCCGAAACTGGCTGATACGGTATTGCTGAATCCCTTGTGCTAGTAGGGCCTTTGCTTGTAGCTTCTTAACCTCCGTGGCGCTCAGCAGAGGATTCGGTTGACCCGCGATCGTGGGCGCAACGGTTAAAGCATAACGCCCTTGATTCTCTGCATCGTAGCCATTCGCCACCAGGACTCGATACGTGCCATCTGCTGGCAAGGTGATGATGATGGCTGAGTTAAGATTATCGCCACTGATGTCATTGTTGTTGGCAATTAGGTTTCCCTGGTTATCTCTTAAGCCTAGGGTGGTATCGAAGTCTTGACTCTCCAGCAGGATCGTCACCGTCTGTCCGGCTTGCCCTTCAAACGTATGAGTATCAACTAGACTGCTATCCTCTAGAGTGGCGTCTCCGGGCTCCAGAACGCCATGCACTTCTAATAATGGCTCAGTCCCTACCTGGGCGGAAGCTGACTCCAGAAAAGGCATTGACCAGAACAATGCTGTCGCCAGAACAGGGGAGAGGTAAAAGGTTTTCATAGGAATTTCTATGGATAAAGAAACTGGGGGTGGAAATGTATATCGATCGTCTCAAAAAACACAAAGGTATATAAGGTGCCCGGCAAAGTAATTTTAGGATCGGGTTTTATGATCAAAAATGAATTTATGCGATGGAGTTGTGGTCAGAATGGGCGATGACGCTGATCGCACTCAAACCCCATAAACACCTCTATTGTCAACGGGGATTCCATGCCCTATCCCTTATTCATCAAGCCTTGTAGCAATATTGTCATCCGATAAGAAGTTTCTAACCTAACCGCTAACCATAGAGTATGCTCAATTTATCTGACGGGTTAGCCGCCGACTCAGCGAGGACGATGAGTAAACGGTTATCTGGTATAGACTTCAGGATATTGAAGTAGGGATATTCAACCGTAGCGTTCAACCTGGGGTAATCATTGCAAGACATTTACAGGACAATTGTTCGACCTTTCTTATTCTCTGCCCTCCAGGCGGATCCAGAATGGCTACATCAGCAAACCATCAGCAGTCTAGCCTGGTGGGCTCGCCCCTTATCGGCGACCCCTGGTTTCTTCGATGGGCCGGTTCACTGGCCGGTTCACTGGGGACAGTCTCAATTGCGTCGGTCTTATTGCTTTCAGGATGCGCGGTTAGGGCAAAAAGTCTGGGATCTAAGCTTTCTTAATCCAGTCGGCTTAGCGGCGGGATTTGACAAAGATGGGATTGCCGTCTGTGCTTGGCCTTTGCTGGGATTTGGGTTCGCTGAGTTGGGCACCGTTACTTTCCATGCCCAACCGGGTAATACGCGTCCCCGCCTGTTTCGCCTGCCGTCAGATCAGGCAGTGCTCAATCGAATGGGGTTTAATAATCGCGGCGCCGCCGCCATGGCGGCTCGACTAGAACAAGTCTGGGCCGGTCAAGCCTACCCGATTCCGCTCGGAATTAATTTAGGGAAATCGAAGATCACTCCGCTGGCGGCAGCGGTAGAGGACTATGTGGGCAGTTTTCGATTGCTGCAGGACTATGGCGATTATTTCGTGGTGAATGTGTCGTCTCCTAATACGCCCGGTTTGCGATCGCTCCAAGCCAGAGACCAGCTAGAGCCTATTTTGGCCGCAATCCAGCAGGAAAATCAGGGCCAGAAACCTCTACTGGTAAAAATCTCACCGGATTTAGATTGGGATGCGATCGCAAGGGTGGCTGAATTGGCCCAAATCCATCATTTAGCGGGTATTATCGCCGCCAATACTACGATCCAGCGGCAGGGCCTCAAAACCCCAATTATCCCAGCTACCGGCAAAGCGGTAACTGAAGAACCTGGCGGCATTAGCGGGGCTCCTCTAGGCCAGCGCTCTACCGAAATCATTCAGTTTATCTGGCGGCAAACCAACGGGCGACTTCCGATTATCGGTGTGGGGGGTATCTTCACGGCTGAAGACGCTTGGCGAAAGATCACGGCAGGCGCCTCACTTCTACAGGTTTACACCGGTTGGGTCTACGAAGGCCCTGGGATGATTCGTCGGATTCTAGAGGGTCTATTGCAAAAGTTAGATGAAAACAATCTATCGAAGATATCTGAAGCGGTGGGCCTTGCCGTGAGACGGTAGGGATTATTTACGCCTGCTTCATAGAAATGCATCGTTTGAATATACTAAGGTTCAGCGCTAAGCATTGATCTTGCAAGAGCCGCTACAAACCATGGATATGACTTATTCCCAGACTCTTCTGCCTACGCCTAATGGACCTTTGCAAATCTCATCTATTCAAGAGGCGCGGTTAGTCCAGTCGGTTGGGGTTGGCAGTGAAGCGACTCTAGAGAGTCGGGTGAAGCAGTTTTCGTTGGTGATTCCCACCTTCAACGAGAGTCGAAACGTAGAGAAAATTGTCAGCCAACTGACTAGCCTATTGGATCAAGTGATTTCTGGGGATTATGAGTTAATCTTGGTGGATGACAATAGTCCCGATAGAACCTGGGAAGTGGCGCAAGCGCTGACTAGAACTTATCCACAGCTCAAAGTAATGCGTCGTCAGCATGAGCGAGGGTTGTCTTCAGCGGTGATTCGGGGTTGGCAGGCGGCTTGCGGTGAGATTCTAGGGGTGATGGATGCTGATCTTCAGCATCCCCCAGAGATTCTCCTGGAACTCCTGATGCAAGTCCAGCAGGGAAGTGATCTGGCAGTGGCTAGTCGTCATGTGGAGGGAGGCGGCGTCAGCGAATGGAGTCTTGTGCGGCGGTTCTTATCACGAGGGGCGCAGGTGTTAGGGTTGCTGATTTTGCCCAACGTGGTCGGCCGGGTAAGCGATCCGATGAGTGGTTACTTTTTAATCCGCCGGAGTGCGATCGCCGGACCTAAACTGAATCCCATGGGCTACAAAATTCTGTTGGAGGTGATCGGGCGCGGGCGAGTAAGGGAAATCGCTGAGGTGGGTTATGTCTTCCAGGAGCGCCAGACAGGAAAAAGTAAGGTGACCTGGCGACAATATGTGGACTATTTGCTTCACCTAGGGCGGTTGCGATCGCGCGGTCGTATTGCACGGTTGCGGCGGCGGTTGCCGATTGGTCGTTTCATCCGCTTCGGCATTGTCGGTCTCAGTGGTGTGTTTGTAGATATGGCGCTGCTTTATCTACTGAGTGACCCCAGCACCTTAGCTTGGGGATTGACCCGCAGCAAAATCCTGGCAGCGGAAGCCGCTATCCTAAATAACTTTTTCTGGAATGACGCCTGGACATTTGCTGATATTTCTAAACGTCAGCAAGGTTGGGGACCTCGGTTTAAGCGGTTCTTGAAGTTCAACCTGATTTGTCTGGCCGGACTGATTTTGAATGTCCTGCTGCTGAACTTAATCTTCAATCTTTTCTTTGGCGGACAATACCGCTATCTAGCCAATCTGATCGCGATCGCCTTAGTCACCCTCTGGAATTTCTGGATTAACTATAAGCTCAATTGGCGAGTCACCCAGACTAAGTAGCTACCCTGTGTATACAGGTAAGGCTAAGTAGGGGGTTGCGATAGGGTTAAGCGGCATGTCGCCCGATGGATAATCCACACTATCCCCAACATCAGAATAGACAGCATCAGACTAACGACATACAAAACTAAGTAAAACCAGAGAGGAAGAGACGGGTCGAGCCCCAGTCGACCCAATATCCAATCAGTTCGCTCTAGTATCCAGAGCACCAGCCATGTCGCGTAATACCAGGGTAGCCGCCGTTGTAGGGCGTATCCCCAGGGCGCTGTCTGATTGAAGGATTTGAGGTGATTGGCGAGGGTTGTCAAAAGATTCCAGATGCCCCAAAAGTTGTAAAACGGCAGCGCAAACCGAGCAATGGCTCCCCAGGAGGTAATGGGGTATTGCGGAAAAGCTGCTTTAAGCCTTACCTGGAGGCGATAAAGCCAGA
>JAKSDM010001759.1 GCA_022360135.1 Pseudanabaenales cyanobacterium
GCGTTGAGAAAGGTTTCGATCCGTCGGATCATTTCCAGTCGAATTCCTGATGCGCCATGCAAATGCGAATGCGCCCGCAAGAGCATGGCGGCCCGGACATCGGCTAAAGACAATTTCTGTCCGGCGCCCACTTTGTGATACCGCATCAAGTTGTTCTGCAACTCAGTGGCGTGCTGGGGTGAAATCACCACATTAGCCATGCCGCCAAAGCCGCTGGTTACCCCATAAATTGGCTTACCCGAGGCGACCGCATCTGCAATATAGTCACACGAGGCTTGGACCCCTTGCAAAACATCCTTATTTTCCGTTACCCGGACTTGAATATTCTGACGGGACACCTTAGCCACATCGTTAATCGTGAGCGGATCTTCGCCCACAGTCACGGCTGTATCTGAAGGACTCACCCAGGGTGATTGTAAAGCTGTTTTCTGAGTCTGTTTTAGAGACGTGATACTCATAAGATTTCTTGTCTGGAATGGGTTTAAAGTGGCCTGACTAGCTAAATAAGACAGTTATCGGGACTTACACTATTGGACTCAATTCTGGCTGACGAGTTGTTCGTCCCATTGTCGAGAAGGAATACGGTTGAGGCCACCGTCCCATGGTTCCGCCAATGGCCGCCATATCTTGCATTAACTGCCCATAGCGCTCTGGCGTGAGAGACTGGGAACCGTCTGAGAGCGCTTTAGCCGGATTAGGATGCACCTCAATCATGAGGGCGTCAGCGCCTGCGGCGATCGCCGCTACAGCCATCGTCGGCACGTACTCCGCTTTACCCGTGGCGTGACTGGGATCAATCATGATCGGCAGGTGGGTGAGCGATCGCAGAACAGGTATGACGGATAAATCAAGAGTGTTGCGGGTGTACTTGCGATCAAAGGTGCGGATGCCTCGCTCACACAGAATGACGTTTGGATTCCCCGCCGCCAGGATATATTCAGCCGCCATCAACCATTCCTCAATCGTGGCTGACATGCCCCGCTTCAGCAGCACTGGTTTTGCTTGAGACCCAACTTTTTTGAGTAGGGCGAAATTCTGCATATTGCGAGCCCCGACTTGGATGATATCCGCCTTGGCGGCCACCTGATCCAAATCCGCCGTATCCATCACTTCCGTGATGATCCCCAAGCCTGTCGCCTCACGAGCCGCCGCCAACCAATCCAGGGCAAGCTCACCATGGCCTTGAAAGCTATAGGGCGAGGTGCGGGGCTTATAGGCGCCTCCCCGGAGAAACTGCGCACCTGCTGTCTTGAGCTGTTGCGCGGTCTCTATAATCATGGATTCATTTTCCACGGAACAGGGACCCGCCACCTGGACTAAAGGGGAGTTTTGCCCAAAAACGATCGATCCGTTGGGTGTGGATACAACCACTTCACTGGGTTCTCCATGCCGAAACGATCGACTGGCCCGTTTAAAGGGTTGATTACCGCCTGCGCCATTTAAGGAGCGGGTTTCACAATTGCCAGATCCAACAGATTTTTTGTCAATAATTATATTTTTCATTGATCTCAGAAATAAGCAAAATTGTACAGAGAATTAAACTTTACTTTGGCTCTTTTTCTTGGTTCCCATTGCCTAAATTTCATAAATTCCCTCTGAGTGTTTTAAAGGCTTCAAGATACTAATTAACTAGCAATTAAACAAGCAGTTATTTGATCGATTTAACTAATGATTGAATGCTATTAATCGCCGTTGTCTGCATCTCGAAAGAAACCTTAGTTGATGTGTTTTGCGATTCGATTAGTTGCCATATTTCTTAGATTAGGCAGTTGACCCAATAATGTCATGGAGACAACCTTCCAATTTTGGTTCCTGAGATCGCAAAGCGTAATCAATGGCTGGAAAATTTGCCTGACAAAATCTTCCACTGGGATTGCTGAAAACTGCAAGCTAAGGCATAAAACAGAGACTTTGAGTAGAGTCTGAATATAGCGATCCTAGATGATTTGTGAATATACATGGCTTTTTATAGCCTTGTAATCCTAATTTTGCAAATGCTTCTCGTTTGATGGGATTTATGACTGATGTAGGGCCGCTATAGTATGGCCCTACATCCAGTCTTCATTGAGAGGTATCCCACGTCAGTGAGAATCGCTATAACTCGGAGAAAATATCATTTTCGACAAAGGGGGTTGCAGAATTACGCCAACTGTTTTTCCCCGATTGGGCGCCAAGTTAGAAGGAAAAGAGGATGTAATGCTGAAATCCAATTGATAAAGTATGTATGGGCCTATAGAAATAACCTCAGGGTAAAGTGAAGCGCCCAAAAGGCGCACACTGAGCTAAAGCATGAGGCTATTGCAGAATCTTCGAACATTTCCGCACGACCAACACTTCTTCCAAGCTATATAAGAATAAGATAAGTGATTTTTATAGTATGTCTGGTTATTGCCCTCTGCTTTTTTGTCTCTCAATCCGAGATACACAGAGCCTTATACTGGTGGAATCAACGGCGATCGCGCCAACTTCAGCAAAAGGCTGAGGGGATTCGCGAGGGACTGTTGCAGGAGCTATTCTGCTGTCGTCGCAGTTTGGAGCTGCAACTCCTTGACTATCCAGAAACATCCATCCAGAGTCTTCAGAGTTGTCTGACCAAAATTGAGGAGCTGCATCGCGCCATTGAACAATTGAGTTACGATTTGTCTCCCCCCTACGTTGACGAAAGCTTACCGTTAGCCGTCCAACACTTACTTGAACAATGGAGAAAACACAACTCAAAATTCAATTTTGAGATAGAGTTGCCGTCGTTTTGGAAGGACGAACCTGATCGTAACCAAGTTATCTTAACAACTTTAGATGAATTACTGCAGCTGACATTGATGGAAAATCGACTGGAAAAACCCATTTACGTCAGCCTCCAGGCTGATCAAAATATCGGCAAGCTAACCGTTCACATAACCTATTCCGATCCGTCTGCATTGATGGCGTCTTCTAGGGCGACAAAACATTTTAAATATCTAAGTCGCAGCTTTCAGTTGTTAGCATTCGGACAATGCCGAAGCCGAAAACAAGGCCTCACAATGACATGGTCTTTCCGTTGGCAACTGCATTCAGTGGCGGCATAAGACTGCAAATTTCAGATTTAGGGTATGGATATATGGAGACAAGACAATCGGACCAGAAACCACAAAAAATTCTTATTGTCGATGATCACGAGTCGGTGTTAAGTGGTACAGTTAACGTCCTTAAAAAGCACTATCCAGCCACCGAGATTGTCACTGCCCAGACCGTAATGTCAGCCCTGCAA
>JAKSDM010000473.1 GCA_022360135.1 Pseudanabaenales cyanobacterium
CTCATCCCACACCATAGAATCCCTTTGGAGGTTTCACGATGTCCCATATTCAGCAGAGCCACAATTCCAAATTGCCCTTACCCTTTTATAGGGGTATTATGGATGGCTCATTGAGCGGTATCATTTTGTGCTCAAAAGTGGATGTCGCCTGGAACAGTTACAACTGGAAACCGCCGATCGCATTCACCGAGCGTTAGCCACTTATTCAATTGTGGCTTGCCGTTTACTATAGCTCACCTATGAAACGCGTTATAATCCTGAGCGACCCGCCGATGAGGTTTTCCAAACCTATGAATGGCAGGCCCTCTACTGCACTATTTACCAGACAACCTTTCCCGCTTCAAATCCGCCCAATTTACACACTTGTATGCGTTGGATTGCTCAACTAGGCGGATTTATGGGCCGCAAACGAGATGGAGAACCAGGCGTGAAAACGATTTGGCAAGGGCTACGACGTTTACTTGACATTGCCGAAACATGGCGATTAGCTACCTCCAACTCTACCCCCATTGTCAACTCCTAATATCTTAAGAAAGATGCGATTAATGGACAGCTTTTGAAGGGGGGTTGGGGGGATCTCCAACAAAAATCGGGCTTATCCGAACAGTGTTGCAACTCAACCAGCAAGCCATTATAGCGGACTTTGAAGAGGGCGCATTAGCCTAGTCTTAGGGTAAGAATACCGCCGTCGTGTTGTAGAGCCCACCCTTTTCCTTGTCCGCGACCCCTCTCATCTACCGTCTGAAATCTTTCCCCCTAAGCTCAGATACTTGAGTTGCTGGCGATCCAAGATCGTAATCTGAGAGCCGTTCAACTCAAGCAAACCTTCCTGACTCAGTTTTAAGAAAACCCGCGATAGCGTTTCTGGAATTGTGCCGATTACCGCCGCGAGTTGGCCCTTGGTCAAATCTAGGTTGATGGTATTGGCGTGATTTGCTTGCTCACTCAGCGCCAATAAGTAGGCTGCGAGTCGGCATGGAACTGCTTTGAGGGAGAGAGCTTCAATCAGTTGGGTAAATTGACGCAAACGACGGGCAAAGGATGCAAGAACATTAATGGCTAAAGTGGGATGGTGTTGTAGGAAGTTCACAAATGCTTCCCGAGAGAAAAATAAGACGGTGGTCGATTCCAAGGCGGCGGCTGAGGCGGGGAAACACTGGCCATCCAGAGCCGCTACCTCAGCAAAATGCTCTCCAGCCCCAAACATGTGCAGAATCTGTTCCTTACC
>JAKSDM010001173.1 GCA_022360135.1 Pseudanabaenales cyanobacterium
GCCAGGACGAGTATATGGAAATGACCCTGCCGTCATCGTCTTATCAGATCGCCAGAAAGCTTAACAGTTGGAATAGTCCACACCGCAATACTTCAGATAGGTTGGAGCCAAGCGTGGCTGACTGACATCGAGCCGCTTACCTGCTAAGGGGGCGCTGCGATAGTGGCCGATTTGTTCAGTCTGATTTACTTCCATGGTGGGGAAGTTAGCTTCGTAGATAATGCCACGATAGATAAGACGCATGATAATGGCTCTTTAGAATACTTGGGGGCAAGTGGGCTTTATGGGTGGTGGATCCCACCTATAGAGAACAACAGCCAAAATCAGTCGAATTTCGGAAAATCCCAGGTAATTCAGCGAGGAGACCCAGGTGGCGTATTCACTTAGGTTAGCGCCCCTATTAATAATCATTTGCTTTAGATAGCAGTAATCCCTCTATTCCTAAACCGACAAAATTTGGCAACCAGCCTGCCAATAAGGGAGAAATGTAGCCAACTAATCCCAATGCATCCCCAAAGGACAGCAGAAAATAATAAATGAAAATCATCAGTACACTCAGGCCAAATCCTGTCGATTTGCTGGCTTGCCGAAATGTACTTCCCAATGTGCCTCCTACCAATCCAAAAATCACACAGGCGCATGGGATAGCTAATTTTTGGTGAATCCGGATCTGAATTTTGCGAATTTCCTCAAGATCTTCACTTTGCCGTTCTAGCTCCAACCGCTTTAGGGATTGGATAATATTCATCTCATCAGACCCTCGCGTGTTATTTGCGATGTCTAACGGCGCACGCGGCAATTGCAACTGCTGATGTTCAAAGTAAACAATATTACGATAAGAACCATCAGGAGAGATGATATAGCTTGTTCCATTAAATAAATCCCACTCGTTATTGAGTGGATTCCATTGACCTGACTCTGAAGTCACAATTGTAGTAAGACGACCATAGGATCTATCCAGGATGGTTATCCCCTTCATCTGCTCCCCATCAAATCTCTCGGCATAAAATAAACGCTCAAGAACTCTCTTGGTCTTACCGTCAAGTTGCTTTTGCTTACCATATTGCTTATAAAGAATATTCTTTTCCCGAAAAGCAGGACTCTCTCGATTTAAGGCCGTGTCTAAAAGATGCTCACTTTGATAATTCGCCGCTGGCACTATAGATTCATTAAATGCAAACGTTAGGGTAGTGATTAAACAACCTAAGAGAAGGACGGGTAACAGAAGTCGATAGGTACTTATTCCGCAGCTACGTAATGCAATTAATTCGCTATCGCTAGATAGACGGCCATAGGATAGCAATGCGGCCAGCAGAACTGCGGCAGGAAATGCATAAGATATAAATTGTGGCAAAGATAAAGCCAGCACCTTGAACACCAGCGAAATCGGCAGCCCTAAATCCACCGCTTTGCGCATCAATTCAAATGCGCTGCCTATGGTTACCCCTACCGACGAAAAGAGTCCGGCGCCGAATAGAAAGGGCGCTATAAATTCGGTGGCAATGTACCGATCCAGGATTGATATTTTAGGGATAAGGGAGATGAAGTACTTAGGAATGTCAAGCATAGTTCCTTTGCGGAAGCCACTTCAAATCAAGCACTGCCTCCCTGGATTATCTTCCCACAGAAAATTCGTGAAAGGTACAAGTCACTACTGCTGTCAGGCTATACCACACCAATAATCACCTATACATTATAAATATTCTAGATTTTTGTGTACGACATAACATTGATGAAGCTCGCTTGGGTCTTCAGGGGGTTTTGGAGATAGACCTGATTAAGTGTACGGCGCTGTCCATTGGCGATTAACCCGCCTCTAATCACTGCGATTTGGATAGTAGATTGCAGCAAGGCAGGCGATCCAGACAGCCAAAAGCTCCAGAAAATATACGGTGTTGGGTGGGCTAACAGTATGATTGCAGATCGTAGTTCAAGCGCGCAATCCCTAAGGGAAACTTCAAATAGATAGATTGAGGTATTTAGCTGGAGTGATTGAGGTTCAAAAGCATTGACACCCAATAACTTATTTTACTCTTCTGACTTATCAAGTGAGATATCCGTATCATCAGCTGCTTTGCCATCTAGGTCAAGCTCCTGACGCACCAATTGTTCAATTGTTTGGGCAAACTCAGGATCTTCCTTGAGCCGTTGGATAGTATTGTCGCGGCCTTGGCCAATGTTGTCGCCGTTATAGCTATACCAGGCTCCCTTACGGATGACGATCCCAGTTTCTTCTGCAATGTCTAGTAAGCATCCTAAGCGAGAGATCCCTTGGCCGAAGATGACATCAAACTCGGCGATGCGAAATGGGGGAGCGACCTTGTTTTTGGCGACCTTGACTTTAGCGCGGATACCGTATTCCTCGTTGCCTTTCTTGAGGGTTTGAATCCGACGAATATCTAGGCGTACAGAGGCGTAAAACTTGAGAGCGTTGCCCCCGGTAGTGGTTTCTGGGTTACCATAGGTGACTCCAATTTTTAGGCGCAGCTGGTTGAGGAAGATTACCGTACAGCTAGACTTGCCAATATTGCCAGTAATTTTCCGCAGGGCTTGACTCATCAGGCGAGCTTGGAGACCTACATGGGCGTCTCCCATTTCACCTTCAATTTCAGCCCGTGGGACCAGCGCCGCTACAGAGTCTATGACTACCAGATCGACCGCAGAGGATCGCACCAATTGATCAACAATTTCCAGGGCCATTTCCCCGGTGTCAGGTTGGGAAACGAGTAAGTTTTCAATATCGACCCCCAATGCTCCGGCATAAACTGGATCGAGTGCATGCTCAGCATCGACGAAGGCGGCGACCCCATCCATTTGTTGTACCTGGGCGATCGCATGTAACGCCACGGTCGTCTTACCAGAGCTTTCCGGACCGTAAATCTCAATTACCCGCCCTTTTGGCAATCCCCCTCCTAACGCCCGGTCTAGGGTGAGGGCGCCGGTAGGAATCGTTTCCACCCGCATCCGACTGGCGTCTCCCAAGCGCATGATGGAGCCTTTGCCAAAGTTCCGCTCAATCTGATTGAGGACGACATTGAGCGCCTTATGCTTTTCAGAGCTTTCGGATTTGGATGCCATAAGTGTCTCAGCAATGATGTGTATGCAGCTTAGCAGAAGGAGGCGGATTGGAAAGTCAGGATTCCAATCCTGGTCAGTTGGTCAAACTCAAGTATAGTACTTTTGAACCAATTAAATCCAGAAGCAATCCATTTTAGCGCTAACTTTATGTGGGCCAGCTTGTAGAAGTTATGATTCAGGCCATCACATCGCCGCCGATTACAATAACGATCTGTAAAAATCTGGAAAAGCTGGCAACGACGATTCCCATGCTCAATTCCAATTTGCTCTCACTTATACTCTCGTTATAGTTGTGAGAATTCCCCATTTTGGGGCTTCTGTCTCGGGGCCGACTATATATTCACTTGTGGATTGACTGCTGACTGGACCGACTCCCTAGAGTGATGGAGATCAATCGGTCAATATAATATATGGGCTTGATTTTTGGATGGAACACAGGCTTCAGCAATTGTCTCTGGAATCCTAACAATCGCCTTCTGTTTGTTCACAAGCGCCTATACTCACCCATCTGCCGAACAACTGACCATCTGGTTCGTTATACCATTCTTTTTTCCAGATGGGGGCATTATGCTTTAAGGTATCAATGGCGTATTGGCAGGCGGCGAAGGCTTCTGAACGGTGGGGACAACCGACAGCTACCAGTACACTGATCTGACCAATATTCAACCGGCCAATACGGTGGTGAATGACAATATGGGTAACGGCTGGCCAGGTTTTTCGGATTTCGGCTGCGATCTGCTGAAACACCCGAATCGCCATTGGCTCATAGGCCTGATATTCTAAAGCAGCGACAGACCTGCCCTCTGTGTTGTTTCGCACCATCCCGCTCATCACTACCACAGCCCCATTGGCTGGATCGTCAGCGAGGATGTACACCTCCGATAGGGAGAGCGGGGCGATTGTAATTGCAAAATTGTCGCCTGGATGGGGTTGAATCGGCGTTGAGACAGGAAGGGTAGCGCCAGAGAACATATTGATAGGGATGAAAATTACTGGTTAGAGGGCTCTGTTGCTCAGTCTAGACGAATGCTGCGCCTCTAGGCGATAGGGTTCAATGATTTGGGCGAGTCCCCATTAAATAGAGCAACGCCATCCGGATCGCAACGCCACCGGCAACTTGTTTGGGAATCAGGCTGAGGGCCGGATCATCCATCAGGTCAGAGCTAATCTCCA
>JAKSDM010001306.1 GCA_022360135.1 Pseudanabaenales cyanobacterium
TCCTGTTCAGCCGTAAGGAAGTTTATCCTGAGGTAAGGAATTCAGTTGGAGAAAGGGGGTATGGCTAGCGATCGCCCGGTCAAAATTGCCGTAGTGGGAGATGTTCACGATCAATGGGAGCCAGAGGATGGGCTAGCGCTAAAACATCTGAATGTTGATTTGGCGCTGTTTGTGGGGGACTTTGGCAATGAGTCGGTGGAAATTGTCCGAGCAATCGCCGCCCTTGACCTTCCCAAAGCCGTCATCCTGGGCAACCACGATGCCTGGTACACCGCCACCCATTGGGGCCGGAAGAAATGTCCCTATAACCGCCGCCAAGAAGACTGGGTCCAACAGCAGCTTGACTTGCTGGGAACAACTCATGTGGGCTACAGCAAGCTAGATATGGCCGAATTCAGCCTTAGCATTGTTGGCGGTCGCCCCTTTAGCTGGGGCGGTTCTGAATGGAGGCAGGGCCGGTTCTATCAGGAGCGATATCGGATCGCTAACCTGGAGGAATCTGCGGCTCGGATTATGCAGGCGGTGCAGGCGGCGGCCTACGATACTGTGATTTTTCTGGGACACTCTGGACCAAAAGGCTTGGGTGAGCGCCCAGAAGATCCGTGTGGTCGAGACTGGAAACCGCTTGGCGGCGATCACGGCGACCCAGATTTGGCGGCGGCGATCGCCCATGCAAAGCAAGTTGGCAAAACCGTTCCCTTGGTCGCCTTTGGCCATATGCACCACCGCCTACGCCACACCCAGACTCGCCTGCGAAAACAAATCGACATCAGTCCGACTGGGACAGTCTATCTCAACGCCGCCAGCGTCCCCCGCATCATTAAAACCGAGACTACCTGTTTGCGGAATTTTTCCTTGGTTTCTCTCCAGAATGGGCGCGTTCAGGATGTCTCCCTGGTATGGGTCAACTCACAACACCAGATTGCCTCTGAGGAATCTCTCTACCGGCAAGTAAATCCAGTTTGGAGTGTAGAGTGTGGGGTATAGGAGCAGGATCTGCTCTATCTCCCAAATAAATGCCCATCGCCTGAGCGGTTTTCACCAGGGTGTCATCTGGGTCAACCGTGCGATATTGGGCGATCGCATCCAAAATTGGCACACTCACGACCTGGCGATTTTGCCAACTCACCATGTGGTCGTACTTCTCGTTGGCGATCAAATCTACCGCAGCGACCCCAAAGGCGCTGCCAAGCAATCGATCCAGAGGCGATGGAATTCCCCCTCGCTGCACATGGCCGAGGACGGTAACCCGAACTTCTGCTCCACTACTCGTAGAAATCTGGTCAGCCAGATATTGCCCAATGCCGCCCAAGCGAGATTGCCCCAAGCGATCGGTCTGAGTCACCCGTTCCCCCTTCTCTGTACAGACCGCTTCCGCCACCACCACAATCGCAAAGTTGCGGCCCTTTTCGTGCAACCGATTGAGCGCATTGCACAAATTGGTGATCGTATAGGGAATTTCAGGAATCAGGATGGCGTCAGCGCCCCCGGCAATCCCGGCGCTGATGGCGATATGACCCGCATCCCGTCCCATTACCTCAAGAATCATCACCCGAGAGTGGCTGGCTGCTGTAAAGTGGAGGCGATCTAGCGCCTCAGTGGCGATGTTGACTGCGGTGTCGAATCCCACGGAACGCTCGGTGCTACCCAAGTCATTATCAATCGTTTTAGGAATCGCCACCAGGTTAATGTTCCCCTGCTGGGCTAGCTTCCGGAGAATCGCCAGACTACCATCGCCGCCGATGCCGATCAGTGTATCTAGATTCAGTATTCGATAGCCTTCGATAATTTCCTCGGCGCGATCGCGCAAGGTTCCATCTGGCATGGGAAAGGCAAAAGGATTCCCTTTATTGGTAGTGCCTAGTATAGTCCCGCCCATCGTTAGGAGAGGATAGGTGTTCTTAAGATCAAACTGCATTACCTGAGGAGGGCGACTCATCAGGCCGTGCGTCGCCCGACAAACACCCAAAACCTCCCAGCCATAGGTCCCAATTGCCCGATGCGCAACTGCTCGAATAGTCGCATTAAGGCCTGCACAATCCCCACCACTAGTGAGAATACCAATCCGCTTCTGTTCACCCATAATGGTCATCTCCACAACCTGCGCTACACAACCTACCAGGATGAAGGGCGCCGAAAGAGAACTCGCAAGCTTTTTCAAAATTTCTGCATCTAACGCATAAGATGACTGTCACCGAATTTAGGGGTTTGGGCAATACCCTACGGTAGGTTAAGGCCTTTGTGAGGCTTATTTCACCACCTTCAATACATCA
>JAKSDM010000907.1 GCA_022360135.1 Pseudanabaenales cyanobacterium
GCGAAGGTGAGCTAGCGTAGCTTATCTTGGGACAGTTTGGCGTCAATATAGAAGTCGTATTCGCAGAAATTCGTCTGCACTTATCAAAGTCCCTCGTCTACAAGGATAAGGATTTAATGTAAGCATTCACCATTGGAATACGGTTGAATAGAAAAGGGTGACATTGTAATTGCGAATACGTTCTCTGCTAACTACCATTTCAAACGCACCAAATATAGTATCCACTTCAGTAGAAAGTTCTATCAGGAAATTCTATCGCTTGATTCTTCAAAGCTGGTTTGACAATTAGACAAAGTGACTCAAATCTGTAGACGTACTTAATCCATGGTCCTAGAGTCTACCCCTGACCCCTTTGATCCCCATCCTCGGTCAAGTTATCCGCCTGATCCCCTGGCTGAGCTTGAACAAGCTCAAGCAGAGGCGGCTCTAGCAGCTAGCGAATCCCGTTATAAGGATATTGCCGCGAAGTTATCTCTGCTGGTTGAGCGCACTCCCTTAGCAGTAGTGGAATGGGACAGAGCATTTAAAGTGGTGGGCTGGAACCCTGCCGCTGAGCAAATCTTTGGCTATAGCAAGGCTGAGGCGGTAGGTCGCCATGCAGCCGAGTTGATTGTGCTGGAAGGGACTAGAACCGAAGTGGATCAAGTATTTAAAGATCTGCTCAAACAGCAGGGAGGAGTCTGCAGCACCCGGGAGAATCTGACCAAAGACAGCAGAGTCATTATCTGCGAGTGGTACGACACACCGTTGACCGACGCCGATGGCAATATCTTGGGGATGATCTCCATGGGGCTAAATATCACTAAGCGCAAGCAAGCAGAATTGGCGCTGAAAACCGCCAAGGCGGAACTGGAGGCTAGGGTTGAAGAGCGCACCATTGCCTTGAAACAAACTGTGGAGCAGCTGCTAGAGGAGGTCTGGGAGCGCAAAGTAGCTGAAGTCGCTCTGCAGGAAAGTGAAAGTAAGTATCGCAATCTGGTTGAAACCTCCCAAGACATCATCTGGTCACTTGACGCTCAGGGGCGTTACACCTTTGTAAATGCGGCTGTTACCCAGATCTGCGGCTATGAGCCAGCGGCAATGATTGGCCGCTCGTTCACTGATTTCCAGGCGCCTGAACATGATCAGAAAAATCGGCAGGTGTTGCAGCGCCTACTCGCTGGGGAGTCCATCTTTCAATATGAGGCGACTTATCTGACTAAGCAGGGCAGGCCGGTCAATCTTGTGATCAGTGCAATGGCGCTGCGGGATGAAACCGGCGCCATTATAGGTGTTACCGGGACAGCTAACGATATCACGGCCCGTAAACAAGCAGAACAAACCTTGAAGGACCGCGATCGCCTACTTAATGGTGTTGCCGCAGCAACTCATTGTCTCTTGACCATTAGCGATCATCATCGATCGATTCAGCAAGCCCTGGCGGCTTTAGGGACTGCAGTGGCTGCAGACCGGGCCTACATATTTGAAAATCAGGCTGAAAATCAGGCTGATCTGACCGAAGTTAGACCGCTGACCACTCGACAGTGGATTTGGCAGGGAGATGAAATCATCTCTGGAATCGACGATTCAACCGTTCAGGATATTGCTGCCGCCGTTCTCCCAGCTTGTTATGAAACCTTGTCAAAAGGCAATCCAGTGGCTGGCTTAGTCAAAGATTTTCCGCCGCCTATGCAGGGGTGTCTGACGACCCAAGGGACTCGTTCAATCTTGATTATGCCGATCGAAATTGAGGACGCCTTCTGGGGTTTCTTAGGATTCGAGGACTGTCGCCGCGATCGCTGCTGGTCGGACAGCGAAAAGTCTATCCTATGGGTAGCTGTAGGCAGTTTGGAAGGCGCGATCGCGCTGCATCAAGCAGAATTGAAATTGCGAGAGTCTCAACGGCTACTGCAGTTAGTTATGGACTCAATTCCCCAACATATCTTTTGGAAGGACAAACACTCCGTTTACCTAGGGTGTAACCGCAACTTTGCTGAAGCGTCAGGGGTGGGCGAGCCTGAGAATATTGTGGGTAAGACGGATTATGATTTGGCTTGGAAACAGGAAGAATCAGACTGGTTTCGTCAACTTGACCGTCAAGTGATGGATAGCCACACTCCGCTGTATCGCGTTATCCAACCCCAATCCTATGCGGATGGCACCCAGCGGTGGTCAGAGACGAGCAAGGTGCCGCTCTATAACGATCAGGATGAGATTGTTGGCATCCTTGGCGCCTTTGAAGATGTGACTGAGCGGTTAGTCGCACAAGAAGCCTTGCGGCAATCAGAAGCCCATCTGAGGGAACAAACCCAACAGCTCCAACAAACGCTGCAAGAACTCCAACAAACCCAAGCGCAACTGATTCAGGGCGAAAAAATGTCGAGTTTAGGACAGCTAGTAGCAGGTGTAGCCCACGAAATCAATAACCCCGTCAACTTTATCTACGCCAATCTCAACTATGCAGACAATTACACTCAAGATCTACTCAACCTGATTAATCTCTATCAAAAGCATTATCCTAACCCTGGCCCCGAAATCGAGTTGGCGACAAACGCTATTGACCTCGATTTTCTCCTGACAGACCTGCCTAATCTCCTTGCTTCGATGAAATTAGGCGCAGACCGGATTAAAAAAATTGTCGCCTCTCTGCGTACTTTCTCACGCATGGATGAAGCGGAGGTAAAAGAGGTCGATATCCATGAAGGCATTGATAGTACGCTGATGATTTTACAGCATCGACTCAAAGCAAACTCCAACCGACCTGCGATCACAGTCATTCAAGAGTACGGCGATTTACCAGCGGTGGAATGTTTGCCGGGTCAGCTCAATCAGGTATTCATGAACCTGCTCGCCAATGCAATTGACACGCTGGAATCGACGGATGGATGGAAGGGTAGATGGGTAGATAGGGCAAGTCAACCCGTGAACCTATTAACCCGTGAACCTGTAAACTTGCCAACCCCAACCATCTGCATTCGAACTGAGCAGCCAGACCCTGATTATGTCACGATTCGCATTGCCGACAATGGTCCGGGTGTGCCTGAGGAGATCCAAGCCAAACTTTTTGACCCTTTCTTCACCACTAAGCCAGTAGGTAAAGGAACAGGGATGGGGCTATCCATTAGTTACCAGATTGTGGTGGAAAAACATAGCGGAGAGTTTTGGTGTGAGTCAACTCCCGGACAAGGAGCGGAATTTGTGATTCGGATTCCGATTCGGCAATCCATTCATAACCCTGGCTAACCCTGCTATTAACCCCATCCTTAGCGGGGACTGTGTAAGGTGTAGGAGACGCCGGCCAAGTGGGCGGCAAGACAAGTGATACGCGTTGTCACCGAGCCAAAGTAAGTGTGCAAATGGGTGATGCCTTTTAATCGTGTTTTACGAGCCAGCCAGGTCGCTTGATAAACATTCCCTGCGGGTTCACCCTGGGCAGTCTCCAGCATGGCCCAAAAACCCGGTAAAATCTTACCGGCGTTTTGCAGCTCCGCCCAAAAGAAGCTGGCGGCAGTGGAAGGCAGGGTATTTAGCGCTTCGCTGACCCGTAACTGTCTGGGTAAACGGCCATAGTCGCCCGGAGCGTGTCCTGAGGCAATGGCGTTATGTGGGTGCGTTTTGCTGGGAGGTTGCAGGGTGAAAAATTCGATCTCCAATCCGCCAGCCTCGTGAGCCAACATCTCTTTAATTACAAAGGTTTCAGAGGAAAGAGGATACTGTTCAAGTACGTAGCCAACGCGCAGGGGTTGAGACCAAGACATTTCTTTCTCCTTGATTAAGGTATTCAATAAGACACACCGCGTTGGATCATGAGGAACCGTTAGCATTTCCTCTAATACCAGAGGCAAGCATTTAAGCCTGTTTAGCGCAAAGTAAGTGTAATCTTCAACAGCTTTTCCTGGTTGGGGTCAGCACCAAGCAACTGACTGGAATTGAATGGTGCAGATGAGTCTATTTTCGACAGAGAGACCCAACCCCACCATCGTTTTTTGTACGGTATTACAAAACACCCCTCTAAAAATCAATCAGCATAAATACGGAATCCAGGTATCTCCTTAAACCGGAAAGTTCTGGCTGGGCAAGAAGTCAGAAGTCAGTAAACAAGTTATTAACGATTAGGTAAGAAACTGAACGGGCATAGAATCTGGATATCGCCTTCTAGTTAACTAAATCTAACGATATCCCGCTTGATAGTCGGATATCTGATTAAAGTTAGTTAACCTGAACTAACTAAATTGAGCATCTATGATTAGGATTGGGGGTGTAGTACTGTTCCAAAAGTCATGGCGCCGACCACGAATGAACACCAACGCATTCAATTTGCCTTTAATGCCTATCTGGACTCAATGGTTGGAGTGACTTTTAACTATCTGATCAAAAATTCCCGCTTCCCTAGTCGAGCTGGAAAGCATAAAGGTATCGACGCCATGATGGCTTTCTGGAAGCCCTTTGCATATCAAGAACAGGGCAACCTGTCTGAGGAGGAATTGCGCGCCATCGCCATTGAGTCAGTCGAGATGCTCACTCGTCAGATCAATCTGATCGACGCCGTGTTTGATCTCGAAAGTTCTCAAGCTAAAGCGCCCACAAATCTGAAACAAGAAATTCGTGAGGCAATCAGTGAGGCCATCCAAACGCTCCTGGCTAAGCCTGAACTTTCAGTTTCAGCCCAAGCCGCCTTGTTAGCCGATAACCCCAATCGCGATCGGGCGGCATCGGAAGGGGGAGATGTTGACGAAGATAGTTTGCTTGGCAACCTGTTGGATGACGCCACGATTGCAGCCTAGTGATGCTTCAGCCCAAAGAACCCGAAAATGAAATGGGCCGACAGGCTCGCCAACAATATTTAGCCCAGGCTCGGAAAGTGATCGGGGAAGCCGAGGTGGACTACAGTGTGCTCTACCGCCGCTTTGCTGAAAACGACTGGGCGGCGATTAAACTGGATGAAGCGATCGCCCGCACAGCGCTCAAATCGGGTTACACCCCTAAGCAAGTGGTTGGACTGTTGCATCAGAGCCCTTACTTACAACATCAGGTGCATGCCAATCAGGTGCCGCTGGCTCCAATGAGTCAATATGTCCGGTCTACGGTGATGAAAGCGATGCAGCAGTTGGAGAAGTCTCAAATATTTGAGCAAAAGAGTCAGGGTCATTTTCGCCATCACAAATCTGGGTTGGGATTGGAGTAACGTCAATACTTTATTCTCAAGTCGTTAGGCTCTTTTCTCGCTGGTCTATCGAGATATAGGGAACTTCGTGGCTCCCAGCGTATATCTGAGTGGGTCGAAAAATCCGATTGGCGGCCAATTGTTCTTTCCAATGCGCTAGCCAACCAGCTACCCGCGCGATCGCAAACATGGGGGTAAATAAATCCCTAGGGATGCCGAGCGCCCGGTAGACCAGGCCAGAGTAAAAATCAACATTGGCGTGAACCCCTTTGAAACCTAACTTTTCCTCGACAACTTTTTCGAGTTCGAGGGCGATATCATAATACGGATCGTAGCCTAGCTCTTCAAACAGCTGTTCCGCCAAACTTTGCAAGATTGTGGCGCGGGGATCCTTGACCTTGTAAACCCGATGGCCAAAGCCCATGATATTTCGCTGATTCTGGATACAGGCGTCCACATAAGGGCGGACGTTATTGACCGACCCAATTTCCGTCAACATGTTAAGCGATTCTTCAGCCGCCCCCCCATGTAAAGGCCCCGCCAGAGTCCCTACCGCAGAGGCGATCACCCCATAGGGGTCAGTCAGTGTAGAGGCCGTCACCAACGCCGAAAACGTCGAGGTATTCATGGTGTGCTCAGCATGAAGGGTGAGGCATGTGTCAAATACCCGAGCTGCAATTGGCTTGGGTTCTCGCTCCGTCAGCATATATAAAAAATTGGCGGCATAGTCCAGGTCATCATCCGGCGTGATGGGATTGTTGCCGCGGCGGATTAATTCAAACGCCGCCACCATGGTTGGAACTTTGGCGAGTAATCGGATCACCGCTCGTCGAATGTACGCTTCATCATCCAAAACCCGGCGGGAGTGAAACAATCCCAAGGACGCAGCGGCAGTTTGCAATGCATCCATCGGATGCCCAGTCTCCGGGAAGCATTTCATCATATCCCGAATCCGATATTTGAGTCGTCGATGATAACGAATATCACGCTCGAAGGCCTCCAGCTCTGCTTGGCTCGGCAAATGCCCCCAGATTAATAAGTAGGCGGTTTCTAAGAAGGTGCTCTTTTGGGCCAATTCCTGAATGGAAATGCCACGATATTCCAGAATTCCTCGCTGCCCATCCACATGGCTAATGCTGGATTGGGCGGCTGGAATATTACTTAAACCGGGTATATATTCGCATTGAGGCGTTATTTCAGACATTTTATTTCCGAATTTTTTGATTTACCCTTGCGCCGCCATTTAATTGTATATAAACAGCCATCCCTATGTTGAACCGCAGCCATTTCAGCCCAAAAATCAGAGAGATGCGTCCGGTGCGACTAACCATTGCCAGGGTTTTCGTTGCAGCCGCCATTGTGATTGGCGGTATCTGCTTTGGACTTGCTGGATGCGGCGAGCAGCAGGGAGAGATGGCACCTCAAAAACTGGAGCAAGACCTAGAAACTTTAGACTCTAGCCTCAAGGCATCTATAGATGATGGAGTTGGCGCAGTTGTGCAGACGTTAGTCTCCCTCGGCCCACGAGTCGCGGGAACCCCAACCATAGAGGCCGCCCGCGCCTACCTGCTGGAGGAATATGCTAAGGCGGGCTATGTGACCAACCTCCAGCCTTTTACCTATACTAAGTTCCAGGATAACGGCTCTAGCCTCACTGTTGATCAGCTTCTGATCGAAGGGCATGCCATAAACGGTTCACCAGCTGGGACATTCAGCGCTCCATTGGTGGCGGTTCCGGATGTGGGCCGGGCGAATGACTTTGCCGTCGTTGAGGTGAGGGGGGCGATCGCGATTGTCCGGCGCGGCGAGATCACCTTTCTGGAAAAAGCCAATAATGCTGCTGAGGCAGGCGCAGTTGGATTAGTCATTGTCAACCATGACCCGGATAACTTTTTTGGCAGGCTGGGCGGTGTAGCCAAGATTCCGGTGCTGGCGCTGGCTGGCGACGAAGGCGGATCTTTACTCGATCGTCTGCAAAGTACAGCGCTTGAGGCTGATATCGAAGTCAATACCGCAGAAAGCTCCGTGACCGGTCGCAACATCATCGCCCATCTTGACGGCGTTACCCAGCCGCGTATCTTGTTGGGGGGGCATTACGACTCAGTCACCGACTCCCCCGGGGCTAATGACAATGCCTCGGGCACAGCGGTCGTGCTTGAAATTGCCCGTCAGCTATCCAACACCGCCCTTGCTCATCACCTTTGGTTCGTCGCCTTTGACGGCGAGGAGGATGGGTTGCACGGTTCAAGGGCCTTTGTTCGTGAGGCCGATCCTCGCTTCCTCTTTGGGCTCAACGCCATGTTGAACTTCGATATGGTTGGCGTTAATGATGGCCTTAAGGTCAGCGGTGCGTCATCGTTAACCGCCATTGCTCAGGAAACTGACCGTTCAATTGACGACATTGGCGCTACTGGCGGCAGCGACCACGTCCCCTTTATCCAGGCGGAAACACCAGTTCTTTTCTTCACACGAGGGTTGGAGCCAAATTACCACACCCCGAACGACAGGCAAGTTAATCCCAAACTGCTAGATGAAACTGTTCAGATTGGACTCAATGTGATCGAACAATTGCTCACGCCAGAGCCTGCTGATCCGGCGCTGGAACGGGAGTAGGGCGGGGAAACAGGGGAAGCGGCAAACGGCTTCATCAGGGCTCACTAAACAACCACCGTAAATCTTAGATCTCACAGGTTTTAGCTAGATCGGCGAAAGCTCGGAAGAGCCAATGCCCTGGACAGTTAACAACCAGCGCCGAACTTTGAAAAATTAAATCAACCCTCATTTTATGTCGCTTGGAGTAATGCCTGAAACTGCTTATTGTCACGGATTGAATCGAAGTAGTCATCAGTTTGAGCCATAAACCGATAAACATAGGGACTCAGAACAAAGGTTCGGTAAAGATTCTTCACCACCAAGTCAACGTTCTTCTGCACGGCGTAAACACGGGCCTTGCCGTACCAGGCGTTAGGATTGGAGACCTGGTATTTCAGGGAGGTTTCGAAACTGTTAATCGCTTCGGCATACTCGCCTAGCTGGATCATGACCATGCCTCGTTGATTCCAGGCATAGTAGCAGTTCGGTTTAATTTGCACCGTGGTATCCAAACAGACAATGGCTTGGAAGTGACGCTGTAGGGCGTTCAAAGCCAAAGCTCGATTGTACCAGGCATGGTGGTTCTTGAAGTTATATTCAAGGGCTCGATCGAAACTAGTGATCGCCTCTTGATAACGGCCTAGACTATTCAATGCAGTTCCCAGGTTATACCAGGCTGTGGCGTCGCGAGGGTTAGACTTAATCGCTCTTCTAAAATGGATTGTGGCGGCTTCAAATTTCCTCAACTTTGCTAGGGCCAGCCCTTTGCCATGCCATGCCAGGGGGAGTGTTTGGTTCAGCTTGAGGGCTTGATCAAAGCTGGCGATCGCCTCTGCATAGCTGCGTAATTTAGAAAGGGCGTAGCCTCTATGAATCCAGGCATCATAGCAATCTGGGCAAACTTCTAGAAATTGCTCAAATTTAGTCAGGGCTTCCTTGTACTGGCCAGTGGCGTATAAGGCGCTGCCTTGACCGTACAGAATATAAGATTGGTGATGCTGCCTCATCATTTTCCCGCTTTAAGTTGGCGCCTTTCTTTCCTTAAGGTTTCCCTCAGGCTTAGGTTTCCCAATCTTTCCGTAAAAGCACAGGGGCCTCTTCAAGAAACCTGTAAAGCTCTATTCGCAAGATTTTGAGCGAATCAGTCGGACGTCACTTGCACAGCTTTGTGGGATGGGGCCTATCGCTTTGAACTAAATCTCGGTACGTGGATAATCCTTTTGTGATGGCGCATAGCTTAGGCAGTGTACTTGCCTGCAATGGGCTGATGGAGATTGAAGAGGCGCTCCCTAACTGAAACTGAGTATCTGAGTTAAGCCTGCCATTGTCCTTGCATATTCTTTCAAACACGGACATATGAATCCTTGAAGGCTTCAATAGCCTGGACTTCTGAGGATCGCACCATGAACCGCAAGTTTCCGAGTGTTCTATTAATCGCGTTGCTAAATTGGGGATTAATCATCTCATCCGCCAAAGCTATGCAGCCAGATCCCCTAAGCGGGCAACACTACGGCGCTACTGAAGAACTCGCCACCAACCAAGCTGCCGCTAAGGAGTATACCCCTCCTTCAAGTTTGGGCGCTCCGGAGCGGTTACAAGGCGGCGGCGCCCGTTGAAATTTCACCTTATCCTGTGGGAATCTGCTTGCATCTACACCCCACACTCCATATCCTAAACTACTACACCCTTCCCCCTATCCTGCCGCCTTCTCCAACCGCACCACAGCGTTATAATCCGGGACACCGACTTCAGGCGATCGCTTTCCTCGATCTAACAGCATATTCCCCTCAGGCCAATGCACTTGCAAGTTTCCCGGTTTAATCGGGGCAAGATAAACTCTTCCCTTAAACTCCCCCCACTCATTCTTCAGCACCACCAGGGCTCCTTCGTTTAAACCCAAGTTTTTGGCGTCTATTCGACTCATTAACACGGCTTCTCGCTCTGCTCCGGTAATCGCGTCTTGGCGTTCTTGAACCATGCTGTTAAACTGCTTTCCGCGTCGAGTCGCCACTCTGAAATAATTCTCGGGTAGGGAAGCAAGGTGACTCGCCCTGACGGTGGAAAATCGAGCTTTGCCGTCTGGGGTGGGAAACTGCCAGCCAAAACAGAGGTGGGGGCCGCCATATTGAAATTGGTCGCCAGCATGCTTGAGATGCTGGATGCCTGAATATTGGGGAATCACCTGAGCAATTTCCTGGCGGATGGCGGCTGTGTTTTCAAACTGCAGTTTATCCGCCAGATGGGGACGAACTCGCTGAGCCAATTCCATTAATACCGCCCACTCTGGTCGTGCTTCCCCAATTCGGGGACCCGAAATTTCAGGGCTGAAAATCACCCGACGTTCCGTATTGGTTTCGGTCACGCCGCCTGGAATCTCATAACGGCTAGTTGCTGGCAGGAGTAGCACTGTCTCGCCTGGCTCCAAAAGCATTTGTTTCGAGCAGACAATATCCATATGTACTCTTAGCGGCAGCTGCTTCAGGGCGAATTCTACATATTCTGGATCGGGCAACACCTCCTGGAAGTTGCCGCCGACGCTAAAGAGGACATCTAAATTTCCCCTGGCTGCTTGATCGATCATTTCTGAGGTGATCAGACCTTTGCTGCTCGACACCTCAAAACCCCATAGCTGACTCATCACCGACGCATTTTCAGACGTAATCGAGCGACCGCCCGGAAACACCGTGGCATAGCAACCCATTTCAGCCCCGCCCTGGACGCCAGAGTGACCTCGAATCGGCATTAATCCACAGCCTTCACGGCCCACGAATCCCTTCGTCAGGGCTAGGTTAACAATGCCTCGCACGTTATCTTCCCCACACTCATGTTGGGTAATCCCCATGCTCCAGACAAAGACTGCCTTCTCAGCCGCGCCTACCATTTGGGCAAAGGCGTGCATCTCGTCCTGAGTCGCCCCAGACTGGCGCTCTAAATCTTCCCAGGATTGGGTCTCCAGTGAGGTTTTAAGCGCATCAAAGTGAGTGGTGTGTTGGGCGATAAAAGACGAGTCAACCCAGTCATGGGCGATCATGTGTTTGAGGACGCCATTCAAGAAGGCGAGGTCACCGCCCACATTGACCAGGAAGAAGTCTTCGGCGAACTTGGTGCCAAACAGGGCGCTTTCAGGAATAGAAGGCACCCAGTAACGCTCCATTCCTGGCTCTCGGTAGGTGTTGATGACAACAATCCGGGTTCCCGCTTTCTTGGCCCAATGGAGATATTTGACGGTGACCGGCTGGTTATTGGCGACGTTGGAGCCGATAAAAACCAACAGATCGGTACCAATCCAGTCTTTATAGGAGCACGTTGTGGCGGCGACGCCAAGGGTGGATTTTAGGCCGTTGGTGCTGGGGGAATGACAGATGCGGGCGGCGTTGTCGACATTGTTTGTCCCCATGGCTCGGGCTGCCTTTTGAGCTGCATAGTAGGTTTCGTTAACTGTGCCGCGACTGGTGAGGTAGCAGCCGAAACGGTCGGGGGCGGCGGCTTGAATCCGGTGGGCGATCGCCCTCATCGCCTCCTCCCAACTGATCCGACGGAAGCCGGCATCCCCCTGGTCACGCCGCATTGGATACGGCAACCGGCCCATCTGCCGCAATTCCGCCCCGCTTTTATCCTGGAGCAATGAGACATCAGCAAGTAACTGGGGATCGAAAGCAGGCATCGTGTTGAGACGCAGTAGTCGCAGCCGCACGTTACACAGGTGAATTCCCTCCAGCGTCCAATCTTGCATCCCGGTGGTTCCCAGGGAGCAGCCGTCACAGACGCCGTGGTTAAGGATATCCCAGGCATAGGCCCACTGATCGCGATTCTCCCAAGCAGCTCGGAAGACTTCCCAATAATTGTTAGGGTACTGTTCTCCCCAGCCAAAAGGCTTCCAACTTGCCCAAATAGAAGGATCCCAGACTTTCTTAGGCTTCCGTAACATTTTGTATCCCCTCGCTATCCTTGCTCTTAGGATAAGAAGCTAAGAAAAGCAATTGTTCAAAATCCCCTTTCTTTTCTCATTTCCTCGGGGGATTGCCGGTTAAAAACCGTTTAGCCTACCTAATCCTACATATCACTATGGCGCAGAAAAATGAAGCACCGATTCTGGCACTGGCTTTTTTGCTTACCCTTGGGTTGATTGGTGGGGGATTATGGGTATTCAAGGAACCCATCCGCCGTCTTTTTGACCACTCCTTGAGTTCTACGCCTGCGACATCATCAACGAACGGCGCTCTAAATCCCGCTCAGGCGCCGTTGTCGACCAACAGCGCTGCGGCAGATTATTCTGCCTTTGCTCAAGCGCAGGGGATTCCTTCGGGGCTATTTAACTATGGCGGCAGCACCACCTGGGCGCCGATTCGGGGAGAGGTGGACCCGGTGATTCAGACCGTTTGGCCAATGTTTAAGTTGCGCTATACCGACCCTGTTTCGGGCGCTCCCGGTTCGGGTAGCGGCATCCGTATGGTGTTAGAGAACCAACTGGCGTTTGCCCAGTCCTCTCGAGCGATCAAACCGGAAGAATACCAAGCCGCTCAACAGCGAGGATTTAGTCTTAAAGAGATTCCAGTCGCCATTGATGGCATTGCGATCGCAGTCAACCTCAACCTAAACTTTCCCGGTCTCACCGTCGCCCAACTGAAGGACATCTACACGGGCAAGATTACTGATTGGAAGCAAGTAGGCGGGCCTGCCCTCCCCATCATCCCTTACTCTCGCCGTCCTGAAGCAGGCGGCACTGTGGAATTCTTTGTAGCTAATGTTTTGGCAGAGGAACCTTTTGGCAGTGCGGTTAAATTCATTGCTACAACCACTGAAGCCTTGCGTCAGGTCGCCGCCAATCCCGGCGGCTTGTATTACGCCTCTGCCCCCGAGGTTGTGCCACAATGCACCGTTAAACCTTTACCTATCGGCCGCACGGCGGATCAACTGGTCGCTCCCTATCAGCCGCCGTTGGTGCAGCCTAACGCCTGCCCTGCCCAACGCAACCAATTGAACACTACCGTATTTCAGCAGGGGGATTATCCCATTACCCGCCGATTATTTGTGATCGTTAAGCAGAATAACCAAACTGACCAGCAAGCCGGAGAA
>JAKSDM010000072.1 GCA_022360135.1 Pseudanabaenales cyanobacterium
CGTTCCGTCCACTGTGAATCAACCTGCAGAAATAGGCAGCCCCAAATCCACCGCAATCCGATGGGCGCATGCAACCCCGGAAAATGCAACAGCGTTTAGCCCTTGTCCTGGGAAGGTGCTGTCGCCCACACAGTAGAGTCCAGGGATGGCGGTGCGGTTAAAGAGCATTCCCAGTAGACCCATCAGTTTCTTGGCGGGAATTGGACCATAGGTGCCGTCGACGCGACCCAAGAAACGACGATGGGTGCGAGGAGTCCCCACTTCCTGATAGTCCAACGCAGCTTCTAATCCTGGAAAAAGTTTCTCCAGTCGGTGGAGGATGCGGGCGGCGGCGACCTCTTTCTGGACGCGATATTGACTGGGGGTAAGTCCTTGCCAATCGGTAATCCAGCTAGGGGTAAAGGTATGCAGAATATGACGCCCCGGGGGAGCCAGATCAGGGTCAAGCAGGGTGGGAATTGAAAGAAAAATTGTACCTTCGGCGACTTCCATTGAGTCCCAATCTTCTAATAGAATGTGATGACATTCGGTTCCGGCGGGCAGAACGGACGCGTTAACCCCCAAGTGCAAGCTTAAAAAGCTGGGGGATTTCTGATATCGCTGCCGCCACCGTTGTTCCCGACCCGGTAAAGGCAGCTGCGATAAGAGGGTTTCGAAGGTATCCCAGCGAGTGGCGTTGGAAACAATGCGTTTTGCTCGATACACCTTTCCCGACGCCAGCTTGACACCCACAGCTTTGCCATTCTGGATGGAAATTTCGGTAACCCGGGCCCGATATTGGATTTCTCCGCCCAGTTTGATTAGACCGTCTACTAAGGTTTGGGCGATTTGTCCAACACCGCCTTTGGGGTAGTTAACACCGCCGTAGTGGCGATCGCTAAACACCATGCCGGCATTAATCAACGGGGTGCGCTCAGCGGGCGCCACAGACCAGCAGTAACACTCCATATCAATGAACTTCAGCAACTCTGGATCTTGAATGTGACGTCGGGCGACGGTCGCCACATTCACCGGCAGGTATTTCGCTAATCCCAAGCAGGCCAGGGGATGCTGGAAAAAAACCCGGGCGACGTATCGGGGGTCTTCGAGGGAAAGCAGTTCAATCCGGTTGAGACAGTTAAACACTTGCCGGCATTGGTCGTAGAAGCGTCGGACGCCTTGACGTTCGTGGGGGAAGCGATCGCCTAATTCTTGCAGAAAGTTTTCGTAGGCGCGATGAACCTTAAGATTGAGCCCATGGGGCAAATGGTAATGAATCTGAACCGGATCGGGAATAGTTTCCAGGGTCATGTCCACCGCTTCTAGGGCGCGAGTTAGCAGGTTGGTGGTTCCTTGCTTACCAAACCCCAAAATCATGGAGGCGCCGACATCAAAGCGATAGCCATTCCGTTCAAAATACCCAGCGCTGCCGCCCGGAATCAGGTAGCGCTCTAGCACCAATACCTGAGCGCCCTTTGCGGCGAGTTGGGTGGCGGTGACCAGTCCGCCAATACCAGACCCGATTACGATGACATCAAAGATTTGTTCAGGCATTTTATTGATTGTATAGGCTGAACTGTCACCAACAGAAGGTATTTCAGCGGATTACCAGATGCTTTTGTAGCGGTCGCTGGTCATACTTTCTTACAAATCTCCAGTTTTTTGTAGGGATAAATAAAGTACTCAAATCAGAGGAGTAGTTTGGATCTTAATGATGTTTACTTACAGAGTCGCCTTGTTGAACGCTCTAGGAATTGATTATGAAGGCTGGTCCGAGTTTTTGGTTATGCGAGGTAAGCAGTATAAACGGGGACCTTCATTTACCATACAGGAATATCAGAATGCGGCTGAATATTGTCTAAGTAAAAACATGCAAGGGCTTGCTTGTATTTTAGTTGACAACTCGATTGAATTAACAGCCTGGCTGCACATACAAAATGTAGATTCGACAGCAACCAATCAGATTGACGACTCTCAAACATTGGCCAGAGAGCAACAATCCTCTCAGGAGACACCTCAGCAACCCTCTGAATCTAAGATTCAAATGATTTATCGAGGGATTAAATACGATGTGTCTAAACCCAATAGATAGCGATTTTCATCTGTGGGAATATATCTCAGTAGTTTAAGTTTATAACTGCAAACGCTTTGCTTACTTGGCGACTCACCAGGCAAAATAATCAAAAAGGATATGATGTTTGGATTTGTAGAACTTAATTTTAACGAAGTGTTTATCACTTCTTAAGCTGGTTTTAATGGCTGTCTGGAAGCTAAAACTTACTGGGGTGTGTGAAATCAAATGAGAATCACCATAATCAGAGCAGCCAAGCTAAAGCATTCTGGGCGGATGGCTTACCTAAATCAAGCTTGAGCGCATCATGTTTATTTGACACCGTATTTAACGCCTCGATAAGTTAACTGAAACTTAGATTCAAGGGTTTGCTGAAACATTTGCTGAGAAGATTGTTGATCCCTGGCGACTGTTTGAGGTTCGTCAATCTGACTCATGTCCGCCAAATTCGAATCTTGCATGTGCATCCAAACGGTCAATTTAGTAGCACTATCAACTAAAATGCAAGTGAAACCTTGCACGGTCATGCTTAGACAATATTCGGTCGCTTCCCGATATGCATATTTAGCAAAGGAGGGGCCTCGTTTATATTGCTTGCCCCGCAGAACTAAAAGCTCGGACAAGCTTTCATAATTAATTCCTAGAGCCTTCAACAAGGCTACTCTGTAAGTAAACATCCTTAAGATCCAAATTACTC
>JAKSDM010000270.1 GCA_022360135.1 Pseudanabaenales cyanobacterium
CCAATCAACACCGCTTCAACCGATGACGCCTCAAGAGTTCAATCAGCAATCAACGACCCTCGAAACTTGCTTTCAGTTGAGGCCGTTGAAAAACTGTTGCGCCGATCGCGAGCTTCCATCTATCGCTACTCCAATACCGACCCCATTATTCTCAATCCGCCCTTTGACGCCAAACGCCTGAATGCTGAAATTCGTGACAATAAAGATGACCCCCTTCTCTTCCATCCTAACGAGGTGGCCCGCTTTGCCAGAGAGGTGCTAGGCATCAGGCAAATCACCATCGAAATCCAGGAACCGCCTGAGACAGTTACCCAAGAACTTCTCAAAGAAATACTGACTGAACTTAGGAACATTCGAGATCTCCTTCAGTCACGTTTTTGAGGACTCTTATCCTTGCCCTGATTTAGCTTCAGAAATGCTAGCTTTGAAATATACCTGCCAGCTGATATGGATAGTCTGCTTAATCGCCTAGATTGAAACAACCAAGCTGGACCCGATCTTTGAAAATAGTTTAAATTATGATTTTCCCCTTGTTCTAACCCCTAAGTTACCCCCTAATCAATTCAAACTTTCATTTCCCAACTTTAGTTATTGAGTTTTCCTTGACCCTACATATGGAATCTGCAAGTCAGTCTGATAACCCTCCTGATCAATCTTCTGATAGCCTGTCAAATCTGATTGGATTCGTGGTTGCTCTCATGACGCTCTTCCTACCGATATTTGCGATCGCCCATTTTTCTTCCACCAGAACTGACCTCATAGAGAATTCCCCCTACCCCCTTTTAAGATCTCGCGAATAATCCATCCGCCTGATAGCAAATTCACTTTAAACTCTAAACTTTCCCTGGATGGCGCCATCCCAAATGATGTTCTGAGTGCAAGTAGATATTACTGGGTGCATGGTCGTCTTCCCCTAAAATGCTATTCGGGGGGAAGTAATTTTTGAGAATGGGATGCATTCAACGCATCTCAAACCATTTCAGTCCCTAGTTCAGTTAGCTTGGAGAAGCGTTGTGGAGTTATCTCGCATTCCCGCCCAGCCAAAACCTGGGTTAATTAATGTCTTGATTGAAATTCCCGCTGGGAGTAAAAATAAATATGAGTTTGATAAAGACCTACAGGCGTTTGCCCTTGACCGGGTTCTCTACGCCTCGGTTCAATACCCCTATGATTACGGATTTATCCCAAACACCCTGGCAGATGATGGGGACCCCTTAGACGGCATGGTGATAATGGATCAACCCACCTTCCCAGGATGCGTTATTCCGGCGCGGCCTATCGGTATGTTAGAGATGATAGATGGAGGAGACCGGGACGAAAAAATCCTCTGTGTGCCAGATGCAGATCCTCGCTACATCAATGTTAAGTCCCTTGACGATGTAGCCTCACACCGGCTGGATGAAATCGCCGAATTTTTCAGAACCTACAAGAATCTGGAGAAAAAGGTGACTGAGATCCTGGGTTGGAAAAACGTGGATCAGGTCAAACCTCTAGTCCAGCAGTGCATCGACGCCTGCAAATAGGGATGGAAATCTAACACCTTGGGTGGGTATTCTTAGATTGTAGGGTATAGCTTGATGACTAAAAACTAAGCCTCACCCTCAGAGCTGATTTATAAAGGGAATCTAAAGGACGGTCGATCTGAGTGAATACAATGGTTTTAGCCAATAGGCGCTTAGTGAACCGGTTTCCTGGAGCCAATCGCCAGATTGCTTATTAAAACTGGGATATAGCCCTCTTAA
>JAKSDM010000277.1 GCA_022360135.1 Pseudanabaenales cyanobacterium
CCGCCTCAAATGGAGTTTCTAGGAGACTTTACACTGTCCGGAGTAGCGCGTGCTCAAATCCGCACCCATACTCACGCCGAGCAAAAAGCAGCGCCAATGCCTGATATCTGGACAGCTTGGCGACAAGCCGGGTATTTGAAGCAAGCGGAAGAATTCCGTCTCCTGTATGTCGCCATGACCCGCGCCAAACGTCTACTGTGGATGTCGGCTGCCCAAAAAAGGCCTTTCAGTTGGAGCAAACCTGAGAATCTTCAAGCGGCTGCCCCCTGTCCAGTCATAGAACCGCTAAGAAAATTTCTAACTACCAATTCTTGACTCCTTCGTCTCTATCCCTTATTTACTATTGGGAGCGGAAGTTTTGGCCTCCACCCAAAATCCCTCTCTCCGAGTGAGCGGGATTTTGAATCTGGCTATGGTTCTGCTAGGGCTTCTATAAGCGATCTATCGGTTGAGTCGATTATGACTTCTGATTTATCCAATCATGCAAACTTTGAAGCAACCGATTTCTCTGTCTGGGAAACCGTTAGGATTTAAATGTCTTGTCATAGATTTCCGTCTCCTTGCAGAGAAACGGAAATCTTAGGAATTTGTGAGTGATGAAGAAAAAATCCCTTCCGCCTAAGGTCGTCATCAGTTTCGGCAAATATGTCTGGACAACGATGTGGCGTCTGATGATGGCTAAGATGGCTCCGCGTAATCAGGCAGGGGAGTACATTCGACCCAATAGCCAGTTCAGAAACTCTGTAGGGATGGAGGAGGCAAATCCATATCAACCGGCGGCAGGGCGTTATCGTCTCTTTGTTGGACTTGGCTGCCCTTGGGCGCATCGAACGCTAGTGGTGCGGGCGCTGAAGGGACTTGAGCAGGCGATATCGGTGTCTACCGTCTCTCCGTCACCAACAGACGGGGGGTGGGTGCTTGACCAGGAAGAAGCGGGCCGCCGCACCCTAGCCGAAATGTACCAGTTGGCTGAACCAGGTTACACCGGACGTTGCACGGTTCCAGTGCTATGGGATAACCAGACGCAGACAATTGTCAATAACGAAAGCGCAGAGATTATTGTGTTGCTGAACTCGGAATTCAATCCGTTCGCGAAGCGTTCCGAATTAGACCTCTACCCAGCGGACCTTAGGCAAGCGATTGACCAGTGGAATGAGAAAATCTACCCCGCAGTGAATAATGGGGTGTATCGCTGTGGGTTTGCTCAGACTCAGATAGCCTACGGCAAAGCTTGTGATGAACTGTTTTCTGCTTTAGATGAGATTGACGCAAAACTAACAACCAGTCGGTATCTGTGTGGGGATCGGCTGACGCTTGCGGATGTTCGTCTCTTTACCACACTGTTCCGTTTTGATATCGTTTACTACGGGTTGTTCAAATGTAACCGCCGGAGAATTCAGGACTACAAAAACCTAAGCGCCTATCTGCGTGATCTGTATCAGCTGTCTGGAGTGGCTGATACTTGCAGTTTGGAAGCTGTAAAGCGGGACTACTATGGCAACCTATTCCCGCTGAATCCAGGCGGTATCATTCCGTTGGGTCCAGATTTGTCGAACCTGCGTGATCCCCATGAGCGGGAGGATCTTGGGAAAGCGCCTGCTTTGAAGTGAGCCAGGAGGAGATAGGGAGATGGGGAGATGAAGAGACGCGACATGTCGCTTCTGGGAGCAGGAGAGGAAGATAGGAGGCAGGGAATGTCATACTGGTTACATATAGATAACTTCAGAAAGCTGATGTTATGGTTTTCCTCTCTCCAGCGTTAAAGCAGCGTCTGGCCAATCCCCTCAAGATTGGGAAGGTTGAGATTCGTAGTCGAGTGTTGCAATCGCCTCTCTCTGGGGTGAGCGATCTGGTTTTTCGCCGCTTGGTTCGTCGCTATGCGCCGGATTCGATGATGTATACGGAGATGGTGAATGCGTCTAGGCTGTACTATGTCCGCAAGCTGCCTAAAATCATGGAGGTGGATCCCAACGAGCAACCCATTAGTATTCAGCTGTTTGATTGTCGGCCAGATTTTTTGGCTGAGGCGGCCCAGATGGCGGTAGCCGAAGGAGCGGATACAATCGATATTAATATGGGTTGCCCGGTCAATAAGATTACTAAGAATGGAGGGGGATCTTCCTTGCTGCGACAGCCGCAGACGGCGGTGGAGATTGTCTGCGCTGTGGTCAAGGCAGTGGATGTTCCGGTGACAGTGAAGACTCGCATTGGCTGGTCTGATCAGGAAATTAACGCGGTGGAGTTTGCTCAGCGGATGCAGGATGCGGGGGCTCAGATGTTGACCCTGCATGGGCGCACCCGGTCTCAGGGTTACCATGGTCCAGCTAAATGGGAGTGGATTGCCCGGGTAAAGTCGGTGCTGCAGATTCCCGTCATAGCCAATGGAGACATTTTCTCGGTTGAGGCGGCGGTGGACTGTTTGGAGCAAACTGGCGCCGATGGGGTGATGTGCTCTAGAGGGACATTGGGTTACCCTTTTCTAGTCGGCGAAATTGATCATTTTTTGAAGACGGGTCAACCCCGAAATTCCCCTACTGTGATTGATCGTTTGCGATGCGCTCGGGAACATTTGGTTATGCTATGGGAATATAAGGGCGATCGCGGCGTTCGCCAGGCGCGGAAGCATATGACCTGGTACGCCAAGGGGTTTGCTGGGGCGGCGGAATTGCGAGAGCAACTTTGTCGAATTGGTAGTGTGGAACAGGGTTGTCAATTACTTGATCAAGCGATCGCGGATCTGGAAAAATTAAAATCTACCTCTGCTGTTTCTAACATTTCTGATATTTCTTCCCCAGCTCAATTAATCAGTCAATCATTAGTGACCTCCTGCTAAAATCCTTACGAAATTTACCGCGCTTAAGAAAGACCGTTATACTCCAAAAAAGTCTGGCGTCTTTTTTCGCTTACTCTTTGTTTGCTGTTTATTACTGTTGCTTTTAATCTGAAACTGACTCATGACATCCTACGCTACGTCTACTGCAAGGGCCGATATGGGCGAACTTCGCCGCTTACGGAGCCTTTTACCGCCTGAACTACAGAGTTGGGTCACGGTGGAGCCAGCCACTGATGTCACTCCCCCTCTGATTACTTGTGAGGAGTTGGGTAAAGATCAGGTTGAAATCCAGGTTGACTTAGCCCGCTGGGAGCAACTAGCGCTTGATCAACGCAACTTGATGTTTTGGCATGAGGTTGCTCGCATCCAGAATGACACGATCCCTAGGGATGGTTGGGAAATGGCGGCCCTGGCAATTGGTTTGGGAGGCGCTGTGGGAGAGCTTTGGGTCCAGGACGGACTGCTCTTGCTATTGGCCTTGGCATTGTGTGGGGTCTCTGGATATCGTCTTTATAAGCGCAATAACGGTCAGAAAACGCTACAAGAGACGATTGAATCAGATGAGAAGGCGATCGCGATCGCAACCCGTTTCGGGTATACCTTGCCTAACGCCTATAAGAGCCTGGGCAGCGCTCTAAAAACTCTGATTGAGCAGACTCCCCGAAAACGCCAGCGAGATCGATACATCAAACGTCTGGAC
>JAKSDM010000045.1 GCA_022360135.1 Pseudanabaenales cyanobacterium
GAGTTTTACGATGTTGAGGGGTTCCTCGCAGGCAAAACATCATTGCGAGAGATCGAGCTAGGAGAACTTGTTGATGTCGAGGGTCGCAGCCTGCTGCACCTCCAATGTCATTTTGGACTCGACACACTCTCATGGGCCAAACGCGGAGCCATATGCACCGGAGTCGATATATCACCAACTGCGATTGAAAAGGCAGTTGCGCTCGCCGAGAAATCAGGCATCAGTGCGAAGTTTGTATGCACAGACGTCTACAGTTACTCACGTAGCACCGCCAAACCGTTCGATATCGTCTTCACCTCCTACGGTGCGATTTGTTGGCTCCCGGATTTAGAGAAATGGGCGCAGGTAGTATCGACAAACCTGGTGCCTGGAGGAACCTTCTACATGGCAGAGTTCCATCCGATTTACGATCTGTTGGCAGGTTATTCGTATTTCGGTTCAGACTCCGGATATTGAGGAGGAAGGGACTTACACTGAAAACGGCGCGAACATTAAGACGACCTTGGCAACTTGGACGCACCCACTTGGACGTGTCTTGAACGCATTGATCAAGGCTGGTGTCGAAATTCGACGCGTTAATGAATTTCCTTTCAGCCCTTACAATTGCTTTGAGGGCATGACAGAGCATCAGCCTGGGCGATTTTACCTAACTCATAACGGTCAGGAGGTTCCCATTGTTTATACGATCACTGGCAGAAAAGTCACATAAATAATCGCTGCTCCGGACTGCTGAGTAAAGGATCTGCTCGGTGCGACAGCTATTTGCAGTCAGTTCAAACCGACGCGATTAAAGAAGGAGAATCCATATGGCGCAAGTAAAGGTATTCTACGAACTAGAAACAGAACTTTTGACCGTATTTTGGCAATCTCCTAGGAAAGAGCAGATTAGCACTGAACTTGGGGATGGGGTCATCCTGATCAAAGACTCTACGACAGGGGAACCGATTGGGGTGGAAATTCTCTCATATCATCCTGGAGATAACCGATTTGATACGGTTAGCGTTGAGCTAGGTCAATTGAGTCCAGTTCAGTAGGAACGCAACATAATCTCTTTCCCGCCAGAAGAGGTTCAAGCGCTAGTTCAATCTGCAAAACTAGTTTTCACGAGCGATCTTCCTCGGGCTATGCACTCTGCTCAAATCCTTGAACCTACCATTCTCCCTGTCAGCGATCTCATCTTTTATGTTCATTCTGACCTCCCTGAAACAGCGATTGAGCCTGATCAATTAGGCGTTGCTAAATTACGAAACCGGGTATATTGTGGTTCAAACAGTAATTTGACTGTCCCCGTTGGGCCATTTCGGTGCTTAGTAACGATCACTTCAGTAATGCCGCGATCGGGGGTGTCTGGATCGTAGTACTCTTCCCGATAGAGCATCATAATTAGATCTGAATCTTGCTCGATCGAGCCTGATTCCCTCAAATCTGACATCATGGGACGTTTGTTGGTGCGGGACTCGACCCCTCGGCTGAGCTGGGATAAGGCAATGATGGGAACATTGAGTTCACGGGCAAGGCCCTTGAGCGATCGCGTCACTTTCGACAATTCCTGCACCCGGTTATCGCTCCCACTGCCCTCCATCAACTGCAAATAGTCGATCAGGATCAGCCCTAACACTCCCCCCTGCTCCGCCTGCAGGCGACGAGCCTTAGAGCGCATTTCGGTGACCGAAATATTGGGGGTGTCATCGATAAATATGGGCAGTTGGGAAAGGGCGCTGATGGCGTGACCCAGCGGTTCCCACTCGTGCTGAGCCACCCGTCCGGCGCGCAGCCGACCACTCTCAATCTGGACTTCACTGGAGAGCAGGCGGTACACCAGCTGCGCCTTCGACATTTCTAAGCTGAAGACTGCAACTGGCAATTTGTGAAAGGACGCGATATTGCGAGCAATATTGAGGACAAAGCTGGTTTTGCCCATCGCCGGTCTCCCTGCCGCAATAATCAGGTCAGACCGCTGGAACCCCTGGGTCATGGCGTCGAGGTCGTAAAAGCCGCAGGACACCCCTGGCAACACCATACCGAGAGACCGGCTCTCAATGTCGGAGAAAGTGTCGATCAGGATGTCGGACGTGGCCATCAGTCCTTGCTGAGGCCGCTCTTGGGTAATGTTAAACAGTTTCTGTTCGGAGTGATCCAGAACCGTCTCCAGGGGCGTATTCGTTTCGTAGCCCAGCTGCGCAATCTCACCGCCGATCTGGATCAACTTGCGGCGCATGTA